>JAEZGR010000085.1 GCA_023437255.1 Pseudomonadota bacterium
CTGCTCGTCCTCGCGCTTTCGTTGCACCGCAACGGGGGGGCCGTCAGTGGGGCAAACGCGCAATGACCTTTATTTCGAAGTCGTATCCATACAGCCAGGTAACGCCGACGGCCGTCAGCGTGGGGTAGGGCGCTTCGCCCCAATACTCGGGCACGACTTCCCAGACCTCTTCAAAGGTGTTGGCCGGGTCCACCATGAAGACCGTGACATCCACGACGTCGTCGAAACTGCTGCCGGCCGCTTTCAGGACTGCATTAAGGTTTTCGAACGCTTGGCGCACCTGCGCCTTCAAACCCGGTTGGGGCGAACCATCTTCGAGGCTGCCGACCTGCCCCGACACGAATAGAAAACCGTTGGACTTGATCGCGGGGGAATAGCGATTACGGTCATACAGGTCCTGGCGGGTGGGGGAAGGCACTGCGTCACGCTTGGGCATGTTGGCTCCAGAATGAGCGGGCTGAGCGCCCGCGGTTGATTCGTGGAGTCACTGTAAGGTGCGGGCAAAGGCGGATAAAGGGCCCGTGCCCGATAACATTATTTGGCTAGCGCAAACAATCGGCGTCGAGACGCACCACCTTGTTTTCAGTTTCGGGCGAATAGGCGGGGTACCGTTCCATCACGAGCGGGTCGTGCCCCGGAATCACGTGATCTGGTGATTCAGCCAGCGCCAGCGCCCGGCGGTGGCCCTCGAGCATATCGCTCAGGTTGTGCGCAATTGGAAAAGGCACGCCGTGCCGGAAGTTGCCGTACAGGTGGGCCGCATCTGAAGCCAGCACCACCCATCCGCGTCGGGTCCAGACGCGCACGATCTGCAGGCCGGCGGGGTGACCGCCCACCCAGTGCAGGGAAAGGCCGGCCGTCAGTTCTGAATCGCCCTGATGAAAGACGACACGGCCGTCGTAGAGCTTGCGGATGAAGGCGACGATGTTCTCGACATCGTAGGGAGCCCGCATGAACGGATGCGACATGCTGCGGCCGCTGGCGTATGCCGCCTCGGCGTCCTGAACATGAAAATGGGCATGCGGAAACTGTTCGAGCGTACCGGCGTGGTCATAGTGCAGATGGGTCAGGATCACGTTCTGCACGCGGGTCGCGTCAACGCCTGCCAGCGCCAGCCCTTCGCGCACCGGCAGCAGCAGCTCCCGCCCCCGCTGCCGGGCGGCAGGCTCATCGAAGCCGGTATCGATCACATACGTGCAGTCGCTGCGGCGCGCGACCCAGACGTAGTAGGCGAGATCGGAACCCGCGTCGTGAAGGTCGACGTGGCCCATGTAGTTGTCGTGGGGCCGGCGCCCGCTGTGGCGTGCGTACCGGATTGCCAATAACTCAAACGGTTCGCAGTCTGCGCGCATGATGACCTCAGGCTTTTTTCTGGACGGGCGGCTCGTTGGTCGCCGGTTGTTCGAGCAGCTTCATGGCCACCGCTGCCGCGTTGCGGATGTGGCGCGTACCCGCACGCCGGGCGGCACGCGGGTCTTTTTTCTCGAGCGCGGTGATCAGATCCTGCAGTTCGGCGAGACTCTTGCCGGCGCGCCCGGGCTGTGACATGGACATCGAGCGCAGCAACATGATCTGTGAATTCAACAGGCGCAGGCTGTTGGAGAGCGCTTCATTGCCGGCGCCGTCGAGCAGGCAGCGGTAAAAGTGGTTCTTGCTTTCCAGCTGCACCAGCGCGTTGTCGTCGTAATAGGCATGGGTCAGCGCTTCATAGGCGTCTTTGAGCGCCTGCATCTGTTGCGGGGTGGCGCGTTCGGCGAACAGCTGGCAGGCGAGCCCTTCGAGCTCTTCGCGCACACGGTAGATGCCGTCGGCCTGGTCAGGCGTGATCGTTTCAACAATCGGCCCACGATGCGGGATCACCTTGATGAGGCGCTCGGTTTCCAGTTCGCGCAGGGCTTCGCGCACCAGTGTGCGGCTCACACCCGTGAGCTCGCACAGCTCGCGTTCGGGAAGACGTTCGCCGGGCCGATAACGGCCCATCAGAATTGCATTGCGTATGCTTTCGGTGACGCTGTGCCGCAATACTGCGGCCACACGCCGGACCTTGAAGCTGCCATCGTTATCTACTGCCATTTTCATAATCGCTCGATCATCGGATCACCGTGCCATGGGCGCTATATGACGCCCGCCTAATTTACCAAACCCCTCATGTCTCGCCGGACGCAAGTTTGGACAGGGTAGAGACATCATCCAGCTCATCGAGCCGCCATACCGCCTCGATGAGCGGTTCGGGTCGGCATGCGGAACCGCCGTAAGCGCACAGTTCCCGCAACTTGGTTTCCAGTTCGTCGTCGGTCAGCGGCTTGCCCAGTGAACCTCGTGCGACCTGCGTGACCTGTTCGACCGTGCGGCCGGCGGCCAGATGCAGTCGCACGCACACGCTTTCGACAGACACGGCCGGATCGTCGACGAAGCACAGCTTCCCGCCCAGGGCGCGAACCGCCGGGTCCTGCACCGCTGAGTCGGTAAACGCCGACAGTCCCGTCTCGCCGCGCAGCAATGCCATGGGAACCGCATGCTGAGCGCTGACCTGTGCTTCGCGTCCGGTACTCACTCCGGGTCGATCCGTACGCTGTCGCAACAGCGGATGCCCCCTGAGTTCAATGGTTTCGATCTGTGCAATCTCTGCCTGTGTCAGGCCGTGCGCGAGTTCCAGACAGGCATCGAGAACGGGGTGAAGCACCACACCGCAAGGGTAGGGTTTGTACGCCACTCGCGTCAGATGCCAGTCGGCGCCCAGGCCGATGCGAATGGCGTCGAGGTCGGGTTTGTGCCCGAACACTTGCGTGAATCCGAAGCGCCCTTCCAGCGGTCGCGCGGGCCCGGTCAGGCCTGCGCGTGCCAGCAGCGCTGCCATCATGCCGTTTCGGGCGGCGCTGCCCACGCTCAGGCTTTTCGCCATGTTCCCCAGACCCTCGACCAGGCCGCACGCCTGGCTGGCGGCGGCACCCAGCGCAGCGCGCAGTGGGTCGGCATCCAGGTCGAGCACCTTGCCCAGCGCCATCGCCGAGCCAAATACGCCGCAGGTGGAAGTGATGTGCCAGCCGTGGGCGTAATGGAAGGGGGAGACTGCACACCCGATACGACACTGGGTCTCGATGCCCAGCAGCAGTGCAAGCATGAACGTCTGGCCAGGCACAGGATGGGTGTCGGCGTGGGCCAGCAGCGTTGCCGCCACGACGCCGGTGGGATGGATGATGGTGGGGTGATGCGTGTCATCGAAATCGTGCACGTTGGACGCGATGGCGTTCAGTGCCGCCGCAGTGGGCGGGTCCATGCGCTCACCGCGCCCGACCAGTCTCGCAGTGCGTGGCCCGGAGAACGGGGCATGGATGTCCGAGATCAACTGTGTGGTGGGGTCATTGCAGCCGGCGAGCGCCACCGCAAAGTAATTCAGCACGCAGCGCTTGAGCTCGTGGCGCAGGGCTGGAGGAACGTCTTCCCACGTGGTTTCGCGCAGCAGGCGAACCAGTGCGTCGGAGCAGTTTCCGGAAGATATTTCGGTCATGTGCGCAAGGGTATGGCTCAGGGAAAACGCGAAAATTTAGTAGGATTGTATGACGATATGATTGACTCATTGTAGTCCTGGTTTCATACTTTGACCGTCCCCACTGAAAAATCAGGAGCTGCGACGACCATGCGAAAGGAATTCGAGACCGAACTGTTCGCCAAGGGTTTGAAGAATCGGCAGGAGGTATTGGGGGCGGAGCACGTGCAGCGCTCCCTCGATGCCGCCGATGACTTCACCGCCGAAATGCAGAAACTCGTCACCGAGTGGTGCTGGGGCGAGCTCTGGAGCCGGCCGGGGCTCGACCGGCGGACGCGCAGCATCATCAACCTGGCCATGCTGGCCGCGCTCAATCGGCCGCACGAGGTCCGGCTGCATGTACGCGGGGCGCTCAATAACGGCCTGACACCCGACGACATCAAGGAGGTCCTGCTGCAGGTGGCCATCTATTGCGGCGTGCCGGCGGCGCTCGATGCCATGAAGGTGGCCGCCGAAGTGCTGAAGGAAGAAAGGGCAGGGGGGGCGCAGTAATGGCATCGCGTCCAACACAGGTGGGTGTGGTGGGGCTGGGTGCAATGGGTTCGCCCATGAGCGGGTGCCTCATTCGCGCGGGGCATGTCGTGCACGCGTACGACAACAATCCCGAGCGTCGCGCAGCGTTTGCGGCTGAACATCAGGTGGCTGCCGTCGATACGCTTGCCGACGTGGCCCGCAAGTCCGAAGTCATCATCACCGTGCTGCCAAACAGCGACATCGTTGAGTCGGTGCTGTTTGGCGAAGGTGGGCTGGCAGGCGACCTGCAACCCGGTTCCATGCTGATCGACATGACCTCGGGCGTGCCCATGCGCACTCAGGGCTTCTGTGAGCGGCTGGCGCAACAGGGCGTGGTCATGTTCGATGCGCCCATATCCGGCGGTGTGCCGCGGGCGCGCACCGGCGAGCTCACCATCATGGCGGGAGGTGACGCTCGGCACATCGATGCCGCCATGCCCGTGCTGAGCGCCATGGGCACGGTGATCCGTACCGGCAAGGTGGGTTCTGGTCATGCGATGAAAGCGCTCAACAACCTGGTGTCTTCGGCCGGCTTCCTCATCGGCATCGAGGCATTGCTCATCGGCTCGAAGTTCGGCATCGACCCCGCCACCATGGTCGATGTACTGAACGTCTCGACCGGCATGAACAACAGCACGCAGAAAAAATTCAAACAGTACGTGCTGAACCGTCAGTTCAATTCGGGTTTCGCATTGGGCCTCATGGCCAAGGATCTCAATATTGCGCTGGGCATGGCGCACGAACTCGATGTGAACGCACCGTTCGCAGAACTGTGTCGCAATCTGTGGGCGGGCGCGCAGGCCGTGCTCGGGACGCAGGCCGATCACACGGCTGTCACGCTGCTGAGCGAACAGCTGGCAGGACTCAAGATCGGCGACGAGCAGGCGCCGAAGGCATAGCGTCACAGCGGGACGATTCCGCATCAACGGTAATACACCACAGGAGGGTGATCGTGATGAAACGCATAATGACAATGCTGGTGTTTTCGGCGGCCGTACTCATGCCGCCGGCCAGCCATGCAGAGGTGACACAGCTGAACATTCCGCTGGGCGCAGGCGGCTTCGGTTTTCTGCCCCTGCACATGATGAAGGAACACAAGCTCATCGAAAAACACGCCAAGGCGGCGGGTCAGGAGGTCACGATCAACTGGGCCAACATTGGCGGTCCGTCGGTCATGATCGATGCGCTGCTATCGGGCTCTGCCGATTTCATCTCCGCCGGGCCGCCATCCTTTCTGCTGCTTTGGGATCGCACCAAGGGAACGGCCGACGTAAAGGGCGTGGCCGCCATCAGTTCCATGCCCATGTTCCTGAACGCACGCGCGCCGCATCTGAAATCCCTCGAAGACCTGAAGGAGGGCGACAAGATCGCCGTCACTTCCGTGAAGTCGTCGATTCCGTCGATCATCATGCAGATGTATGCCGTCGAGAAACACGGCAAGGAGCACGCCTTCCGCTATGACCCCTACACGGTCAGCATGAACCACGGCGATGCTGCGGCAGCCCTGATTTCGGGCGGGGGCAATATCGCGGCGCACTATGCTTCTTATCCGCTCGCCCAGCGCGAAATGAAGGTCGACGGCATACGCACCATCCAGAACAGCGATGACGTGATGGGTGGTTCCACCACCTTCACGATGGTGTCGACCACCAAGCGTTTCCACGATCAAAACCCCAAGGTGTATGCCGCCTTTGTGGCTGCATTGCAGGAGGCGCAGCAGATGATCAAAGACGACAGAGAAGCGGCTGCCAAGGTGCTGATCGCCTCGATGGGCGGTAGTGGCGACCTGGCCGAAATGACCGAGCTGCTGAATGACCCCGGCATCAAGTACACCGCCAAGCCGGAAAACGTCATGAAGTACGCCCATTTCATGCATGACATCAAGTCGATCAAGAACCGGCCCGAGAGTGTCAAGGAGCTGTTCTTCCCCGGCCCGGCCATCGACGCGGGCAACTGACGTGGCTCCCGCCCGCCTCGGGGGCGGGCGGCGTCCATTTTCTGACAATACGAAGGCTTTGCGGTATGCATGAAAACGTTGCGCCCCTGCTGTCGGTCGATGGTGTCACGCTGCGC
>JAEZGR010000086.1 GCA_023437255.1 Pseudomonadota bacterium
GTCATCTATCCCCTGTGCAAGCGCTTCACCAACTGGCCGCAGGTGGTGCTGGGCATCGCCTTCAACTGGGGCATGCTCATGGCATGGTCCGACACCCGCGATGTGGTGCCGCTGGCCGCCTGGGCCATGTGGCTCGGCGCCGTGCTCTGGCAGGTGGGGTACGACTCGATCTACGCCTACGTCGACATGCGCGACGATGCGCGCCTGGGACTGCACTCGACCGCCATGCGGTTCCGTGACCGGGGCAAGCTGTGGATCAGCGGCTTCTACGTCGCCACCGTGCTGCTCTGGCTGTATGCGGGCGTCGGCATGGCCATGGACTGGCCTTATTACGTCGTGCTCGCCGCCATCGCGGTGCATTTCACCTGGCAGATGTCGGTCTTCAGCATTCAGCGCCCCGACCGCAGCTTCATGCTGTTCCGCTCCAACATGGCGGTGGGCGTCATGATGGTGGTGGCCGCGCTGGCGGGCACTGTGCTGCCATTCTGACCCACCTGCCGCACCGCAGTTCTCCGATTTCCTATGGCAGGAAGCCGCAAACGCGTGCGAAAATTCCTGCAACGCCTCGACAAGGATTCTGACAGATGACCGGATTCATCGAATACCTAGCCACTGCGCTTTTTGCACTCGCCGTCATCCATACCTTTTCGGTTCCGGTTTTTGCCCGATTGGCCAACAAGGGTGGTCCGCACGCAGGCATGTGGCACTTGTTGTCCGAGGTTGAAGCGGTGTTCGGCGTCTGGGCGGCGGTGCTGGTGGCCTGCATGGTGCTGTTTTCCGGCGTGGGTTCGGCTGTGGCGTACGTTGATTCCGCCAATTTCACCGAGCCGGCGTTCGTGTTCGCCATCATGGTGGTGGCGGCCAGCCGCCCCATCATCGAACTCGTCAATATCCTGGTAAAGGCGATTGCCCGCGTGTTGCCGATGCGCCGCGAGCTGGCCATGTACTTCACCATATTGTCGATCGTGCCGCTGGCGGGGTCATTCATCACCGAGCCCGCGGCCATGACGCTGGCTGCACTGTTGCTGCGCGATGCCTATTTCCAGCGCTCCGAGCAAGCGGGCTTCAAGTACCTCACGATCGGCGTGCTGTTCGTGAACGTGTCGATTGGCGGGGTGCTGACCGCCTATGCGGCGCCGCCCGTGCTTATGGTGGCATCCACGTTTGGGTGGGACACCGCCTACATGGCCACTCACTTCGGCTGGCGCGCGGTAGTGGCTGTCTTCATCAGTGCCTCGGCCGTCACGTTGGTCTGCCGCAAGCATCTTCTCGACGGCACGATCGGGCCCGTTGAATCCGCCGATCGCCGTCCGCCCGTGCCGCCCGTTTTCATGGCGATCCACGTCGCCTTCCTGATCGCCATTGTGCTGGCAGCGCACCATATTTCCATCTTCATGGGTCTGCTGGTGCTGTTCGTGGGCTTTGCCCATGCCTATAGCCGCCATCAGAATCCCCTGCTCATCCGCGAAGGCCTCATGGTCGGCTTCTTCCTGGCGGGCCTGGTGGTGCTGGGCGGTCTGCAAAAATGGTGGCTGCAAGACCTGCTGGGCGGGCTCTCGCCGGTCGTGTTGTACTGGGGAGCCACCGCGCTTACCGCCATCACCGACAACGCGGCGCTTACCTACCTGGGCTCGCTGGTCGAAGGCACCAGCGAAATCTGGCGCTACATGCTGGTGGCCGGTGCCGTCACGGGCGGCGGCCTGACCGTGATCGCCAATGCGCCGAACCCCGCTGGTTTTTCTATTCTCAAGTCCTGCTTCCCCGATGGCGCCATTTCGCCGCTCAAGCTGCTGGGGGCCGCCTTGCCGCCCACGCTGGTGGCCGCGGTACTGTTCCTGATCTGAGCCACCGGGCCCGGTAACGGGCCCGATCGGCAAAAAGGTTAAAATCTGCAGGTTATTCGGCGGCCGTACCTTGCGGCGGCCGCGTATTCGTTGTCCTTTTTTATCGGGATCAATTGTCGTGCCTATCTACGCTTATAAGTGCAGCGCCTGCAATCACGCGCAGGATGTGCTTCAGAAGATGTCGGATCCGGTCCTTACGGTCTGCCCCGAGTGCAAGCAGAACACCTATGAAAAGCAGGTGACTGCTGCCGGGTTCCAGCTCAAGGGGTCGGGCTGGTACGTCACCGACTTTCGCAACAACGGTTCGGGCAAGTCCGGCGGTTCGGCGGCGTCCGAAAGCAGTACCTCGGCTTCGGGCGGCAGCTCGACTGCGGCCCCGGCGGCGGCTTCCTGATCAGCGAGCGGCACGCGTGCGCGCCACTGATGCAGGCGCCGCGTGCCGGTCGGCTTGGCAGCCAGGCCCCACACACTACAGAATCTTTATACGGAGTATTCCTTGATGCGTACCTGCTACACGGGCGAGGTCAGCAAAACCCACCTGGGCCAAACCGTAACCCTATTCGGTTGGGTGCACCGGCGCCGCGACCACGGTGGCGTCATCTTCATCGACCTTCGCGACCGCGCGGGCCTGGCCCAGGTCGTGGTTGACCCCGACAATGCTGAAGCCTTTGCCATTGCCGAACGCATCCGCAACGAATTCTGCGTGCGCGTCACAGGCCTGGTGCGCGAACGCCCCGAAGGAACGATCAACCCTGAGCTGGCCTCCGGTGAGATCGAGATCCTTTGCCGCGAGATCGAGATCCTGAACGCCTCGGTCACGCCGCCCTTCCAGCTCGACGACGACAATCTGTCCGAGACCACGCGTCTCACGCACCGTGTGCTCGATCTGCGCCGCCCGCAGATGCAACGCAACCTGATGCTGCGCTATCGCGTGGCGATCGAGGTGCGCAAATACCTCGACCAGTTGGGTTTTGTCGACATCGAGACCCCCATGCTCACCAAGAGCACGCCCGAAGGCGCACGCGATTACCTCGTGCCCTCGCGCGTGAACGCCGGTGAATTCTTCGCGCTGCCGCAGTCGCCCCAGCTCTTCAAGCAGATGCTGATGGTGGCGGGTTTCGATCGTTACTACCAGATCACCAAGTGCTTCCGCGACGAAGACCTGCGCGCCGATCGTCAGCCCGAATTCACCCAGATCGACTGCGAAACCTCCTTCCTGAACGAAGAAGAGATCCGCGCCCTGTTCGAAGGCATGCTGCGCCATGTGTTCAAGTCGGTGCAGCAGGTCGAACTGCCCGAGTCCTTCCCCACCATGAGCTGGGGCGAGGCCATGCGCCGCTTCGGTTCCGACAAGCCCGACCTGCGCGTCAAGCTTGAGTTCGTCGACGTCGACGACCTCATGAAAGACGTCGACTTCAAGGTGTTTGCCGGCCCCGCCAACGACCCGGCCTCCCGCGTGGTCGCCCTGCGCGTGCCCGGTGGCGCCGCCCTGACCCGTAGCGAAATCGACAGCTACACGCAGTTCGTCGGCATCTATGGTGCGCGCGGTCTGGCCTACATCAAGGTCAACGACGCCTCGGCGCTGCCCGAAGGCCTGCAGTCGCCCATCGTCAAGAACATCCACCTCGACGCGCTCAAGGGCGTGATCGAGCGCACGGGCGCCCAGAACGGCGACCTGATCTTCTTTGGCGCAGACAAGGCCAAGGTGGTCAACGACGCAATCGGCGCACTACGCGTCAAGATCGGCCACAGCGAATTCGGGCGCGAACACGGCCTGTTCGAAGCCGGCTGGAAGCCGCTGTGGGTCGTCGACTTCCCCATGTTCGAGTATGACGAACAGGAAGGCCGCTACTTTGCCGCCCACCACCCGTTCACCAGCCCCAAGGACGGCCACGAAGACCTGCTCGAGACCGATCCCGCACAGGCGCTCGCGAAGGCGTACGACATTGTGCTCAACGGCTGGGAAATCGGCGGCGGTTCGGTGCGTATCCACCGTGCCGATGTCCAGAGCAAGGTGTTTGGTGCGCTGAACATTGGCGAAGAAGAGGCCCGCGAGAAATTCGGCTTCCTGCTCGACGCGCTGCAGTACGGTGCGCCGCCTCATGGCGGTATCGCCTTCGGTCTCGACCGTCTGGTCACCATGATGGCCGGCGCCGACTCGATCCGTGACGTCATCGCCTTCCCGAAGACCCAGCGGGCACAGTGTCTGCTTACTCAGGCCCCGTCGCCCGTCGACGAGAAGCAGCTCAGGGAACTGCATATCAGGCTGCGCAAGACCGAAGTTCAATAAGGAGCCCGATACCAGTGACAGTCCTCAGGGTCGTCAGCTACAACATTCACAAGGGTCGCTCGGCGACGGGCACCCGTGAGTCGCTGACGGTATTGCGTCTGGGGCTGTACAACCTGCGGCCGGATCTGCTCTTCCTGCAGGAAGTGCAGGGCCGCAACGAGCGGCGCTCCAATCTCGACGGCCAGCACGAATCGCTGGCCGCCGTCTTGAACATGCAGGTGGCCTACGGGTGCAACGCGGTGCGCGCGCACACCGATCATGGCAACGCGCTGCTTTCGCGTTTTCCCATACTCCAGTACGAGAACCAGGATGTCTCCGATCACCGCATGGAGCAGCGCGGTCTGCTGCATGCCGTGGTCGATATCAACGAACCCCCCGTGCATTGCCTGGTCGTGCACCTGGGCCTCTTCGGGGGCGGGCGCTCGCGTCAGGTGGCGGCGCTGGTCGAGCGCATCAAGCGCCTCGTGCCCGACGACGATCCGGTACTGATCGCCGGCGACTTCAACGACTGGAACAACCGGCTCGCGCCGCTGTTCGTGCAGCAGCTGGGCCTGTACGAGGTCTTTGCCATCGCGCCGCAGGCGCGCGACCCTCGCATCCTGCGCGATTCGATGCGGCGACTGCGCGAAACGCTCATGCCGGCCAAGCCCAAGCCGCTCGCGCAGAAGGTGCACGAGTTGGGCGCCGACGGCATCGGCCGCCTCACACCGCCGCCGCGCACTTTCCCCGCCGCCTTCCCCTGGCTGCGTCTCGACCGCATCTATCAGCGGGGCTTCGCGGTGCGCAGTGCGCGCGTGCTGCATGGTGCCCCCTGGCGACAGATTTCCGATCACGCGCCGCTCTTCGCGGAATTGGAGCTGCCATGAAGACTCCCGTGGCAAAGGGTCGCGTTCATGTCGGCGCGCCTTAAACTCAGGTGGCGCGAGGGCAATGCCATACGCCTGTTGCGTAATGGCGGCGAGTACTTCCCGGCGCTCATCGAGGCCATCAACGCGGCCGAGCTGTCGGTCCACCTAGAAACCTACATCTTCAATCTCGACGAAACCGGCCTGAAGGTCATCGACGCGCTCAAGCGCGCCCAGGCGCGCGGTGTGAAGGTGCGGGTGGTGATCGACGGATTCGGCTGCAGCGAGAACGCCTACGATGTCTGCGACCGTCTTTCCGAGGCCGGTATCCGGCATCGCATCTACCGGCCCGAGCCGCAGGGGCTGCGCCAGGCCCACTTCGATCTGCGCCGGCTGCGCCGCATGCACCGCAAGACCTGCGTGGTCGACGCCCGCGTGGGCTTCGTGGGCGGCATCAACGTGCTCGATGACCTCGAAGACGTACCCAACGACGGGCGCGGCCCGCGACCGCGTTTCGATTTTGCGGTGGAGTTGCGCGGGCCGCTGGTGGATGACCTGGTGCATGCCCAGAGCGCCCTGTGGCTGCGGATGAGCTGGCGGCGCACCGAAGACGAAGAGGGCTTTTACCGGCGCTTTCAGGGCTGGGGTGAGCGCCTGCGGGCCCGGCGCGAGGCGAAGCGCCGCCCGCGCGCGGAGGGCATGCGCGCCGCCCTTGTCTTGCGCGACAACCTGCGCTACCGGCAGCGCATCGAAGACGTGTACGTAGCGGCGATCTCTGCGGCACGGCATGATGTGCTGATCGCCAACGCCTATTTCTTTCCGGGCCGGCGCCTGCGCAAGGCCCTGCGCAAGGCGGCCCGCCGGGGCGTGAAGGTGAGGCTGCTGCTGCAGGGGCGCGCAGAATACGCCATGCAGTATCGGGCGTGTCGTTACATGTACAACGACCTGTTGTCCGATGGGCTGGAAATCCACGAGTACATGGCGAGCTACCTGCACGCCAAGGTGGCGGTGATCGACAACTACGCCATGGTGGGTTCGTCCAACCTCGACCCCTTCAGCCTGTTGCTGGCGCGAGAGGCCAATGTTTTCGTGGATGACGCCGGCTTTGCCGCCGAGCTCAAGGCGGCGCTCGAAGCCGAGATGAGCAGTGATTCGCGCGTCGTCACCGCCGAAGTGCTACGCAAGCGCAACCCGCTCGAGCGGGTGCTCGATGTCTTTTCGTACGGCATGTTGCGCTTCGGCGTGGCGATCACGGGCAAGTCGGCCGAGTACTGATTGACCCATACGGTATCCTATGTCGGTTCGGGTTCGCTGAACCCTGCAATTGCGATGTATAGGAGAACACATGAAGACCAGAGCTGCTGTCGCCTGGAAAGCGGGTGAACCGCTGACCATCGAGGAAGTCGAGCTGCAGGGCCCCAAGGCTTTCGAAGTGCTGGTAGAGGTGAAGGCCACCGGTATCTGCCACACCGATTACTACACGCTCTCGGGCGCCGACCCCGAAGGCCTGTTTCCGGCGATTCTGGGCCACGAAGGCGCGGGCGTGGTGCTGGAAGTGGGTTCGGGCGTTACGTCGCTCAAGCCGGGCGATCATGTCATTCCCCTGTATACGCCGGAATGCCGCCAGTGCAAGTCGTGTCTGTCCCGCAAGACGAATCTGTGTACCGCCATTCGTGCCACGCAGGGCAAGGGTGTGATGCCCGACGGCACCAGCCGCTTCACCATCGGCGGCCGGCCCGTGCACCACTACATGGGCACCTCCACGTTTGCCAACCATATCGTGGTGCCGGAGATCGCGCTGGCCAAGGTGCGTGAAGACGCGCCGTTCGACAAGATCTGCTATATCGGCTGCGGTGTCACCACCGGCCTGGGCGCCGTGCTGTTCACCGCTCAGGTCGAGGCCGGCGCCAACGTCGTGGTGTTCGGGCTGGGCGGCATCGGCCTGAACGTGATCCAGGGGGCCAAGATGGTCGGCGCCGACAAGATCATCGGCGTCGACATCAACCCGGAGCGCGAGGCCATGGCCCGCCAGTTCGGCATGACCCACTTTGTGAATCCCAACGACGTCGAAAACGTGGTGGATCACATCATTCAGTTGACCGACGGCGGCGCCGACTACTCCTTCGAGTGCATCGGCAATACCAAGGTCATGCGCCAGGCGCTCGAATGCTGCCACCGCGGCTGGGGCCAGTCGATCATCATCGGGGTGGCCGAAGCCGGCGCCGAGATCTCGACCCGCCCCTTCCAGCTGGTTACCGGGCGTGTCTGGAAGGGTACCGCCTTCGGCGGCGCGCGCGGTCGCACCGACGTTCCGCGCATCGTTGACTGGTACATGGAAGGCAAGATCAACATCGACGATCTGATCACGCATACGCTGCCGCTCGAACGCATCAACGAGGGCTTCGATCTCATGAAACGCGGCGAGTCGATTCGTTCGGTGGTGGTTTACTGACAGGAAGAGGAATGACGACGGATACCCTTGAGGTCATCAGCCGCCATCGCTGCTTTGGCGGTACGCAGTACTTCTACACGCATGCATCCAGCGCCATCGGCCTGCCCATGCGTTTTTCGGTGTTCGTGCCGCCGCAGGCAGAACAGGGCAGGGTGCCGGTGCTGTTTTACCTGGCCGGACTCACCTGCACCGAAGAAACCTTCATGATCAAGGCCGGCGCGCAGCGGCGCGCCGCCGAGCTGGGACTCATGCTCGTCGCGCCCGACACCAGCCCCCGCGGTGCAGGCGTGCCGGGCGAAGACGACGACTGGGACTTCGGCACGGGGGCGGGCTTTTATCTCGACGCCACGCAGGAACCCTGGGCCAGGCACTACCGCATGGAATCCTACGTGGCACGCGAACTGTTCGACATTGCCACGAGCCAATTGCCGGGCGATGCCGCGCGTGCGGGCCTATTCGGCCATTCGATGGGCGGCCACGGCGCGTTGGTGCTTGCCCTGCGACATCGTGAACAGTACCGCTCGGTGTCGGCATTCGCACCCATTGCCAACCCGGTGAATTGCCTCTGGGGCCACAAGGCCTTTGGCGGCTATCTGGGCGAAGACCGCAGCGCCTGGGCACGGCACGATGCGTCGGAACTCATGGCCGCTGCGTCGAGTCCATACCCCGAAGGCATTCTGATCGACCAGGGCCTGGCCGACGGCTTCCTGGAGAACCAGCTGCACCCCCATGCCTTCGAGGCCGCCTGCCAGAAGGCGGGGCAGCCGCTCACGCTGCGTCGCCACGAAGGTTACGACCACGGCTACTACTTCATCAGCACGTTCATGGACGACCATCTGGCGTTCCATGCCGAGCGCCTGAAGTAGGCTCCGCCACACGGGCGCGGCGGTTGCTCAAGTGGGTGAACCGCCGCGTGCCGGTAGCGGAACTTTCCGGCAGCGCCTCGGTCGAACAGAGTATTAGCACTCTGCGCCTGAGAGTGCTAAGATCATAAAATCAAATGGTTTTATTGCGAGGAACTGCCATCCGATGACCCATACTTCACAAGCTCTGACCCTTGCTCCCCAGAACAATCTGGCGGTGGCGATTTCCAATCCGGGTGCCCTGGGCACGATCGAGGCATATATCAGTGCCGTCAATCGTATTCCCATGCTCACTGCGGAAGAGGAAACCACGCTCGGGAAGCGCTTGCGTGATGCATCGGACCTCGACGCTGCCCGTCAGCTCATCATGTCGCACCTGCGGCTGGTGGTGTCGATCTCCCGTCAGTACCTGGGCTACGGCCTGCCTCACGCAGATCTCATCCAGGAAGGCAACGTCGGCCTCATGAAGGCCGTCAAGCGCTTCGACCCCGATCGCGGTGTGCGCCTCGTGTCATTCGCCGTGCACTGGATCAAGGCGGAAATCCACGAATACATCATCCGCAACTGGCGTCTGGTCAAGGTGGCCACCACCAAGGCCCAGCGCAAGCTGTTCTTCAATCTGCGCCGCATGCGCCCCGACGGCCAGACCCTCGATCCCGCTCAGGTCGACGAAATCGCGCGCGAACTGAATGTGCGCCCCGAAGACGTCAGCGAGATGGAAGTGCGCATGTCCGGGCGTGAACTCGCGCTCGAGGCCCCGTCCGACGACGAAGAATCGTTCGCACCCATCTCGTACCTGTCCGACGAAGGCCAGCAGGAGCCCTCGCAGGTGCTCGAACGCCGTGCTCGCGACACGCTGCACGGCCCGGCGCTCGCCGAGGCCCTCGAGCAGCTCGATCCGCGCTCGCGCCGGATCGTGCAGGCCCGTTGGCTGCAAGACGAAGGCGGGCTCACGCTGACCGAACTGGCCAACGAATACGGTATTTCTGCCGAACGCGTGCGTCAGATCGAGGCGGCCGCCTTCAAGAAGCTGCGGGCCGCGCTCACGGTTCACTAAGCCGTTCTTGTCTTTGCGGATCTGGTTTCCGTGAAGTGTCGCGGCCCGAATGGGGGCGGGCATCGGATAAAT
>JAEZGR010000018.1 GCA_023437255.1 Pseudomonadota bacterium
TGCCGGGGACGATCATCGCCACAGCCAGCATCAGGGCCCGTAGCGCACCCCGGGCACGGCCCTGCCCCTGCACAACGCCCGAAACCAAGGCCGCACGCCCCCGGCCCCGCGTACTGCCCGATGCGCCACGGCCGCGGCCGCGTCGACGAACCAGCCCCAGGTGCGTGCGCCGGCGCCCGGCATGAGACGCAGATGGGGGCGTGGGCTGGGCGGCGCGGTCCGTGTCGGCACTTCCATCGGGCCGGGGCGTTTCCCAGCTCGCAGCCTCGTTCGGGCGGGGCACCGCAACGGTGGAATGAAGAAAGGGATTCATGAGAGCCTCCTGAAAAGGCCCGGTCGCCGGCGGAATGCCGGTGATTGGGCCGGAAGCTTCATGATGGGCGACCCGCCAGCCGTGGAAAACCACGGCGAACGGGTCAGGTCCATTGTTGAACCTACGCAGCGAGCAGCCGCTCCACGTACTGCGCAACGCCCGTCTGCACATCGAGGAACGGCTTGTCGTAGCCGGCCGCACGCAACTGCGTGAGATCGGCCTGGGTATGGCTCTGGTAACGCCCCTTGAGATCGTCGGGGAAAGGGATATAGCGCAGCAGGCCCTGCCCCACCAATGCATCAAGCGACAGTTCGGCTTCACCGCGCGACCGGCGGATGCTGTTGACCACGCTCGACGCCACGTCGTTGAACGGTTGAGCGCGGCCCGTGCCACAGTTGAAGATGCCGGATACTTCGGGGTGGTCGACAAAATGCAGGTTCACATTGACCACGTCGTCGACATGGATGAAATCACGCATCTGCCCGCCGTCGCCGTAGCCGTCCCAGCCCCCGAACAGGCGCACGTGACCATCCTTCAGAAACTCGTTGAAGTTATGGAAGGCCACGGACGCCATGCGGCCCTTGTGCTGTTCCTGCGGGCCATAAACATTGAAGTAGCGCAGGCCCACCACCGGCGCCACCAGATCACGCATGCGGCGACGCAGGATCTGGTCGAATAGATACTTTGAATATCCGTAAACGTTCAGGGGGCCTTCATTGGCGGGGTCTTCGGCATACACGGGGCCCGCCCCGTATACAGCGGCGGACGAGGCATAGATGAACGGAATGCGCCGCCCCTGACACAGTTCGAACAACTCGAGCGTGACCCGATAATTGTTGTCGAGCATGTACTGGCCGTTACGCTCGGTGGTGTCGGAACACGCCCCCTGATGCAACACCACTTCCACGGGCCCCAAATCACCCTGCTTCACACGAAGACGGAAATCATCTTTGTGCTGGTAATCGGCAATTTCGCATCCGACCAGATTGCGGAACTTGTCGCCCTCGGTGAGATCGTCGACGACCAGTATGTTGGTGTAGCCGCGACGGTTGAGGCCACGTACCAGATTGCTGCCAATAAAACCGGCTCCGCCTGTCACCACGATCATGAGAGTTCTCCTGCTGTAACCACTGAAGTACCCAGCTTGCCCACGACGATACCCCCGGCTCGATTGGCCCAGCCTACCGCGGTCTGCCAGTCGAGGCCGGCGGCACGCGCGACCGCCAGGGTTGCCAGCACCGTATCGCCGGCGCCCGACACGTCGAACACTTCATGTGCCTGCGCGTCGATATGATGCCGCCCCTGCTCGGTGAACAGTGTCATGCCCTGCTCCGACCGCGTGATGAGCAACGCCTCAAGCTCCAGTTCGGCCCGCAGCGCCTGCGCACGGCATTCGAGATCGGCTTCGTCCTTCCATGCGCCCACCGCCTGCGACATTTCAAGGCGGTTGGGCGTGATGATGGTGGCGCCCCGGTAACGACCGTAATCGTGTCCCTTCGGATCAACGAGTACGGGTACGCCGACCTCATGACACAAACGGATCAGCTCGGGTACCCGCGCCAGGCAACCCTTTGCGTAGTCCGACAACACCACCATGCTGCAGCCTTCAAGCGCCCCGCGCGCGTCGCGCATCAGCGTATCGAGGGATTCGTTGTCGGGCAGTTCTTCGAAGTCCACACGCAGCAGCTGCTGCTGGCGCCCCAGCACCCGCATCTTGAGGGTGGTGTGGATGGAACGGGTGACCACCATGTGGGCATCGATGCCCTCTTCGCGGGCCAGGGTTTCGACTCGCTGGCCGGCCTCGTCGGCTCCAATCAGGCCCATGAGGGCGCACTGCGCTCCCAACGCCACAATGTTGCGGGCCACGTTCGCTGCGCCGCCCAGCCGGTCTTCTCGGCGGGCAACACGCACCACCGGAACGGGTGCTTCGGGCGAAATGCGGTCGACCTCACCGAACCAGTAGCGATCGAGCATGATG
Organism: Pseudomonadota bacterium; assembly: GCA_023437255.1. Taxonomy (GTDB): domain Bacteria; phylum Pseudomonadota; class Gammaproteobacteria; order Burkholderiales; family Burkholderiaceae_B; genus Yanghanlia. Next base: position 2,292 of record JAEZGR010000018.1, read on the forward strand.
TCGCCAATCACCAGGATCTTCGTGCTGCGCACGCGCTCCACGGGAAAAGCCATTATCTGATTTCTTCCAGACGTCGGGGTTGATAGGTTTCCCAGCCATTGCAGCCGGGGCACTGCCAATAGAAGTTGCGCGCCTCGAAGCCGCACACCTGGCAGGCGTAACGGTCGAGCCGCTGCGTATGGCGGTGAATGATGGAGCGCAGCAGGCTGAAGTCGGCGCCTGCGGCGATTTCGAGCGCCGCCGAGGGCCCGGCGGCTGCGTTCGATTGCTCGGACTGACCGGCCGCGGTCGAGTACTCCAGCGGGCGTTTTTCCCCGGCAGCCAGCTCGACTTCAAGAAGGCGGTCGAGCCCCAGCATGGAGGGGTGCGCACGCAGGGCTTCGCGAGCGAACGCCCACGCCGGCCGGTGCCCTTGCGTGCTGCGAATCTCGCGAAACACAACGTTGAAGACATCCAGCGACGGGTGTCGCGCGTAATGCTCGCGCAACAGCTCAAGACCTTCAGCAGCCTGCCCCAGCTGGCGGTGCGCCTCGAGCACGTCGGCAGCCACGAGGCTGGCGTACTCCGGGGCTATGTCAAGAACAGAGACCAGATACTTGCGCTCGCCCTCGGGATTGCCCTGCAGGGCTGCAAGGCGCGCCCGAAGAATGGCAATGCGCACGCTGGACGCGGCGCTGCCTTTGTCGTTTCGCAGCTCGCGGGCTGCATTGTGGGCGGCATCAAGCGCGGCCTCGGCCGCAGCAAGATCGGCCGGCTTGGCAGCGAGGGCTGCCAACGCCATCTCGCAGTGATAATGCACCAACTGAGGTACAGGTTCGTCGACCAGCGCCCGCAGGCGCTTGACCGCATCGATGGCACGGGGCCAGTCGTGTTCGGACTCGTAGATGCGGATCAGCGCCCGCACCGCTGGCACGGCGTAACGCGTATCGAGCACGGCCTCGTACGCCTGTTCTGCCCGGTCGAGCATGCCTGCCTTCAGAAAATCCTGCGCAAGTTCATGTTGCGCGGCCTCGCGATCGGCCTGCGGCAGATCGGACCGGGACAGCAGACTCTGGTGCACGCGAATCGCCCGCTCCATCTCGCCCCGGCGGCGGAACAGACTGCCCAGCGCAAAGTGCAGTTCGGTGGTCTCCGGGTCGAGCTTGGCGACCTCGACAAAGGCGTCGATGGCACGGTCGGGTTCTTCATTCAGAAGAAAGTTCAGCCCCTTGAAATAGGAATTCGGCAGTGAGCGCGTCTCGGAGAGCATCTGCCTGAAGTCGACCCGGGCCGCGATCCACCCCAGCGCGAAAAGCAGGGGCACAAAAATGAGCCACCAAGTTTGAAAATCCACGGTATTACCTTAGGCTGCGGAAGACGTTACAGCGGAGCGAGCGGCGCGACGGTTTCGGGCGCACTGGCAGGTTCGGGCACGGCGGCGGGTTGCCGGTGTTTTTCTTCGAGGCGGGCCAATTCGCGGCGCAGCCTGGCAGCTTCGCGGCGCCGGCGCATCACGGCGGGAGCGGTGATCAGCAGGCCCAGCACAGCCCCCAGGACAAAGGTGGCCAACATGACAACGATAAGCGGCACGCCGGCAATGACATGGTCGGCAAAGAAACTGACGTCGACCGGCTGAGTG
>JAEZGR010000168.1 GCA_023437255.1 Pseudomonadota bacterium
GTATCGGGCCATGGGCGATGTGTCGCTCATCGTGGTGCCGGCAGCCTTCACCTATACAACCGGCTCCGCACACTGGGAAATCCTTTTAAGAGCGCGTGCCATCGAGAATCAGTGCTACGTTTTGGCCGCCGCGCAGGGCGGCAAGCATGAAAACGGTCGCCGGACCTGGGGCCATTCCATGCTCATCGACCCCTGGGGCGAGGTGCTGCAATGCCTGCCCGAAGGCGAGGGTGTGGTATTGGGCGATATTGACCCGGCCCGCATGAACGATATTCGCCTTTCATTGCCCGCATTGCGCCATCGCGTCATTGGCGGGGCCATTTCAACACCCGCTGCGCGCCCCGTTTCCGAGAATGTCGAATAATCCGACCCACATAAAGAGTTCGTATTGAAGATGAAACCTGTTGACCCCGCCGTGAATGCCCTGGCCACCGCCAAATCCGTTCTGCTTGACCCGTGGGGTCTCACGGAATCCGATATGTCGGCCGCATTGGGCGAGATTCTCGCCCATCGTGTCGATTATGCCGATCTGTATTTTCAATACACGCGCAGCGAAGGCTGGAGCCTGGAAGAAGGCATCGTCAAGACGGGCAGCTTCTCGATCGAGCAGGGCGTGGGCGTGCGCGCCATCAGTGGCGAAAAGACCGCCTTCGCCTATTCCGACTCGCTTTCTTCCGATGCGCTGATGTCGTCTGCGCGCGCGGTGCGCAGCATTGCCCGGCGCGGCGCCGGCAAGCGCAAGATCCAGGCGCCCGAATCCATCACGGCACGCGCCTTGTACCCGGCCATCGATCCGGTGGCCACATTGGGTTCTGCCCAGAAAGTGGAACTGCTCGAACGCCTCGAAGCCATGGCCCGCGCCGTTGACCCGCGCATCATTCAAGTCATGGCGAGCCTGGGCGCCGAATACGACGTGGTGCTGGTGGCCGGCAGCGACGGCCGCATGGCCGCCGACGTGCGCCCGCTGGTGCGGCTTTCGCTCACGGTGATTGCCGAACACGCCGGGCGGCGCGAAATGGGCCATGCCGGCGGCGGCGGCCGCAGCGGTCTGGAATACTTCACCGACGATCTGCTCAAGGCGTACGCCCAGCGCGCCGCGCACGAGGCGCTCACCAACCTGCAGGCGCAACCGGCGCCGGCGGGCGAAATGACCGTGGTGCTGGGCGCCGGCTGGCCGGGCATTCTGCTGCACGAGGCCGTGGGCCATGGGCTGGAAGGCGACTTCAACCGCAAGGGCTCCAGCGTGTTCTCGGGGCGTATCGGCGAACGCGTGGCATCGCCCGGCGTCACCGTGGTCGACGACGGCACGCTTGAAGGCCGGCGCGGCTCGCTCAATATCGACGACGAAGGCACGGCCACTCAGTCCAACGTGCTGATCGAAGACGGCATTCTGCGCGGCTACATGCAAGACACCATGAATGCCCGGCTCATGAAGCACGGGGTCACGGGCAATGGCCGGCGCGAATCGTACGCGCATCTGCCCATGCCGCGCATGACCAACACCTATATGCTGGCGGGCCAGACCCCGCCGGAAGAGATCATCGCTTCGGTCGATCGCGGCCTGTATGCGGTGAACTTCGGCGGTGGCCAGGTCGATATCACCAGCGGCAAGTTCGTGTTCTCGGCCTCCGAGGCCTACCTGATCGAGAACGGCAAGGTCACCACCCCTGTGAAGGGCGCCACGCTGATCGGCAACGGCCCCGATGCCATGAACCGCGTCAGCATGATCGGCAACGATCTGCAGCTGGACTCGGGCGTGGGTACCTGCGGCAAAGACGGCCAGAGCGTGCCCGTGGGCGTGGGCATGCCCACCCTGCGCATGGAAGGCCTGACCGTGGGCGGCACGGCCTGAGCGTCGGCTGGCCGCCACGAGGCCTGCCGGCCCGGCCCTCGCGCCGCCGGGTGCGGGAAGGGTTCTGAGCCTCAGCTGTGGCCGCGCCCCCACGCGGCCGCCGTTCCATTGGCCGTGACGCCGGTGTTCAGTTGACACTGCGCCGAACGGCCCCCTACCATTCTTATATAAACTAATTCGGTTCCACTCATTTCGGGTAGATAATGGTTCCTCTGGATACTGCGCCTCCCTACGATCTCCGGATTCTGCGGGCGCTAAGGCGCATCACGCGTTCCATCGCCCTGCATTCGCGTCAGCTGGCGGCCTACAGCAACATCACGGCACCCCAGCTGGTTTGCCTGCGCGCCGTCGTTGAAAACGGCCCGCTCACCACCACCGCAATCAGCCGCGAAATCCACGTCAGCCCCAGCACGGTGGTCGGCATTCTCGACCGCCTCGAAGACAAGGGCTGGGTGCTGCGCGAGCGCAGCCGTGAAGACCGTCGCATCGTCATGGTTTCCGCTACGGAAGCCGGTCGCAACCTGGTGCGCGACACACCCTCGCCTCTGCAGCAGAAGCTGGCAGAAGCGCTCAAGGAACTGCCCGAACTCGAGCAGGCCACCATCACGCTGTCGCTCGAGCGCATCGTGGCGCTCATGGAGGACAATGATTCGACCGAAACGGCGCTGCCCGAAACAGCATCGCCGATGCTCGACGTTCCTCTCGACGGCGCTCAGCCCGAATCGGGCATCGCGGTTTGACGGGCGCGGAAACTCAAACGACTGGCCCTGCCAGCGCCGGGAGTAAACCGTGATCGAACCTAGAATTCTCGAGCGGGTGCAATCTCATGTACGTGACTACGCCCGCTCTGCCGACACCAGTCTTTTCACGCATGCGCAGGGCTCGGTTCTGGCCGACGCCTGCGGGCGGCAATACATCGATTTCAGCAGTGCGGCGGGGGCCCTGAATTACGGGCACGACAATCCGCTGCTCATGCAGATGCTGCGGCGGAGCATGCCCGAGCGGGGCACGAGCCCCGACACGGTGCGTGCGCTGGGCCGTTTCCGCGACGCCATCGACGGCTATCTGCTGCGCCCCCGCGGGTGGGACTACCGGGTGGATTACACCGGCACCACCGCGGCCACGGCGGTCGAGGCGGGCCTGAAGGCGGCGCGGGTTGCCACGGGCCGTCACAAGGCCGTGTCCTTCACGCGTTGCGACTCCTTCCGGGCCGACGGCCACGTACCGCTCACGCCGCAGACCTGGGCCATCTCCTCCGGTGTGGGTGACACGCTCTTCATGCCGTACGACGGCAGCTTCGGGCCCGACGTCGACACCATGGCCTACCTTGAGCGCCAGCTCGAGCTGTGCGCGCGCGACGAAGACAAGCCGGCGGCCGTGGTCGTGGAAACCGTATTGGGCGAGGGCGGCATCGATGTGCTCAGCTGGCGCTGGCTGCGCGACCTCGAATCGCTGTGCCGGCGGCATCGCATGCTGCTCATCATGGATGAAACCATCGTGGGCTGCGGCCGCACGGGGCGCTTCTTCAGTTTCGAGGCGTCGGGCGTGCGTGCCGACATGATCGCGCTGTCACGCTCGCTGTCGGGTTTCGGCCTGCCGATGTCGGTGCTGCTCAGCCGGCCCGATATTCCCGCCACGCATTACAGCTCGCCCGCGTCCGACGAAAACGCCGCGCTGGCGCTGTTGACCGCCGAGCATGTGCTCGAGGCCTATTGGGCCGACGACAGCTTTGCGGTGCATGTGCGGCGCAAGGAGCGCATGGTGCGCGACTGGCTCGAAAACCTGGTCCAGGCCTACGCGCACGCCGGCCTCGGGGTGCGGGGCAGGGGGCTCATTCAGGGTCTGGTCACGCCCCCCTCAACGAGCCTGGCCACCGATATCGCCAGCCGTGCGCTCGCCTGCGGGCTGGTCACGCTCACCACGGGCACTCACGACGAGGTGCTCAAGGTGCTGCCGGCGCTTACCATCGATGAAGACCTGCTCGTGCAGGGGCTCGAGGTACTGGATCGCGCGGTGAGCGAAGTGATGGAAAACCGCGGCTGAAATCTCAGGCCGTATTCAGAAAGTTCTGCAGAAAATCGCGGGTGCGTTCTTCGCGGGGTTCACCGAACACCTGTTCTGGCGGGCCCTGTTCCACGATGCGCCCCTTGTC
>JAEZGR010000178.1 GCA_023437255.1 Pseudomonadota bacterium
GAACGCACCGGTCGCTCACGCGACAAGGGGCTCATCAACGAAGTCAACCTCATTGCACTCGACCGTGAAATCAAAGCGGCGCGGGAACTCTCGGGGGGCAATGGCGCCATTGCGGTCAATGTCATGAAGGCCGTCGAGGAATACCCCAGCTATATTCGCCAATCATGCGAAAGCGGGGCCGATGCCGTTGTGGTGGGCGCCGGTTTGCCGCTGGACCTGCCCGAGCTCACCAGCGACTACCCCAAGACCGCCATCATTCCCATTTTGTCCGACGTACGCGGCATTGCCGTCATCCTCAAAAAATGGATGCGCAAGAATCGCCTGCCCGACGCCATCGTCATCGAGAATCCGCGTTTCGCGGGTGGTCACCTGGGCTCGCCCACGGCCGACCGTATCAATGACCCATCGTATGCCTTCCCGACCGTGCTCGAAGGCACCCAAGAGCTCTTCAAGCAGCTGGGCATCGAAAACGAGAACATTCCTCTCATTACTGCCGGCGGCATTCATAGCCACGAGCAGTTCAAGGAACTCATTTCCCTGGGTGCCAACGCGGTGCAAATGGGTACCCCCTTTGCGGTCAGCGAAGAGGGCGACGCCCACATCAATTTCAAACGGGTGCTTGCCGAAGCCAAGCCCGAAGACATCGTCACCTTCATGAGTGTGGCGGGTCTGCCCGCACGTGCCGTGCGCACGCCCTGGCTCGACAACTACCTCAAGAATGAGGAAAAGCTGCAGAGCATTGCCAAGGTCAAGCCCTGCACCGTGGCGTTCGACTGCCTGGCGCAATGTGGCCTGCGCGACGGCATTTCCAAGCAGGGCCAGTTTTGTATCGATACCCGCCTGGCCTATGCGCTCGCGGGCGACGTCAACCGCGGCTTGTTCTTCCGTGGCGCTGACAAGCTGCCGTTCGGTAACGCCATTCGCCCTGTACGAGAACTCATCGAGTACATGCTCACCGGCCTGCGCCCCGCCATCGAGGCGGTTACGAATCCCGGCGTGCGTCTGCAGCCGGAACCGATTCCGGCGTAACGTTCTTCAGGCAGTTTCTTGCGGGCAGGGGCGCTGAATCAGCGCCACCAGCGCGCCCGCGAACAGCAAGGCCGCCGACACCCCCAGGCCAACCGAAAGGCTGCCCCATCGGTCACTGATCCAGCCGGCGCCCACGGGGCCGATGGTCTGACCGATGGCGAACAGGCTGGTCACGACCGCAAGGCCGCTGCCCCAGGCAGCGCGTGGCAGGTTCGCCTTTACGAAGCTCGTTGCCGCTGCCGGCACCATGAACACGCTGGCACCCACCAATGCGGCGGAAATCCAGACTCCGATGATCGATGGCGCCAGCATGGGCAGGACTGCACCTGCGCCCAGTACGCTCATGGTTGCCGCCATGGGCACGCCGTCGGCCCGGCCATTAAAGACGCGTCGCCAGATGATGGGCGCCAGCAGGGTCATGACACCGAGCGCGCTCCACATGATTGATGTGACGGCGGCCATTGGCAGGCCGTGCACCGGATTCTGCCTGAGCCACGCAATGATGAAGGTGATGTAGGCGATATAGCCCAGACCAAACAGGAAGTAGCCAGTGAACTCCGGCACGCAGGGTTGCCAGCGCCACGCCGCGTTCATGCCCGGCACGCCGGGCTCTGCTATTTGGCGAGCGGCGGCGATCGAGAAGAGGGAGAGCGGTACACAGGCTGCGCCAATGGCCACCCAGGCCCAGGGCCAGGCAGGGTTCCCGGCAAAGTCGAACAGCCAGGGCAACGCCGCACCGGTGCTGAGCATGCCTATCCCACTGCCGCTGAAAAACACGACAATCGCACGGGTACCCAACACCCCCGCAAGCACACCCCCACAGATAAAGGCGCCCGCCGCACCCAGCCCTGCCAGAAAACGGTAGGCGGCCAGTAATGTGAAGTCGCGCGTGAGACCGGTCAGTATGAGCGCCAGGGTGGTGAGCACGACCCCTGCCGTAAACAGGCGCCGGTTGCCATAGCGGCCCACCAGACCGATGGTGGCGAGAGCACCCAAAAGGTAACCCAAGGCGTTCGCGGTGTTCAGCCAGCCCGCCTGAGCGTAATTCAGGTTGAGGTCGGACTGCATGGCCGGGAGTATCAGTGCGTATGCGAAGCGGGCAAAGCCCACTGCCACAGCGGCGGCGCCTGAAAGCGCCCATGGGAGGACGGTGGGATTCATGCTGCTTCTGTGCTGCCTTGTCTCTTGATTCTGAATGTTCTTATAGGGGCATTGGCGGCAGGGGCGCCAGCGCAATTGCCGGTCGGGAAGTCTGCGTCGGTCTTACCGGTCGGCGTTTCATCATAGCAGCAGTACACGGGCACGGGCCTTGCTCAAGCAGAAGTGTGCAGCAGTGTTGCTGCGATCACTAGGAGTCAGACCATGAATGAAGACACCCTCAAAGGACAATGGAAACAACTGAAGGGCAAGGCCAAGGCTGCCTGGGGCGATCTCACTGATGACGAACTTACTCAGGTCGAGGGCAATGCCGAGCGACTCGCCGGCCTCGTCCAGGAACGCTATGGCCGCAGCCGTGAGGAAGCCGAGCGTGAAGTGAATGACTTTTTCGATCGCAATCGCGGTCCTTACTAAGCAACCGTATCAACGCGTGCTCTTCGGGGCACGCGGGAAGTCTCCGTAGAGCGTCCCGGACGCATTGAATCACTGGCGGAAACGTGCCGGCGATCAGTCGCCGACATTCCGCAAGCCGCGGGCTGAGCAGCCTGCGGTTTTTTTTTCGACTGCGTGTTGCGGCATACCCCTTGCTATGGGGCTGGGCCAGAACGTGGAGGAGGCATGGGTGCAACGCCATGGGTCATGATGGCCCACATCGTCACATTGGGTACCTGGAGCGCAGCGCTGCTGATTCTGGCGGGCCTGTATGCCACTGCGCCCGCGCAACATGCACGCGCCGATGTGCAGCGTCATCGCATCATGTGTCGATATGTCTTCATCATCGTGGCATCCCCGGCTGCGGTACTGGCGATTCTGAGCGGCTGCGGTCTGGTCTGGTTGCGAGGCGCCGAAGGTTCCTGGTTGCCGGCAAAGCTTGTATTCGTGGCGTTGCTGGCGATGTATCACGCTTATTGCGGGAAGCTGCTGGACAGCCAGGGCATGGAGTCGAAACAGTCACGCCCGCGGCGGCGGCACCCCTTGCTCATCATCGTGGCCGTGCTGCTCATCAGCACCATCTTCGTGTTGGTGCTTGCCAAGCCCCACATGGTGTTCGAATACAAGCTCACCCCCAAGCCAGCCAGCCATGGCGACCAGCAGGGCCCCGAGCAGAGAAAGCTGCAGGCCCCCGGAAGCCACGGCGTGCAGCGGATCATCCAGACGGGATAGCCAGTTAATGAAGCCCACCGCCAACAACATGACTGCAACGACGAAGTGGCTCCAGCCTGCCGCCCGGTGGCGGATACCTTTGATGATCAGAAGCTCGAGCGTGCCGATGATTCCGGCGAGCACGCCCAGCCCGGTCCCGCCGCCCGCCAGCCAGAGCGAGGCACGCGCCCAGAATTCGTCTCCCGTCAGCAGGAAGGTCACGTCCGTGGCCACGACGGCCAGCAGAAACGCAATGGGGAAGGGCACCACCATCGGATGGATGGGATGGCGCGCGATCGCGACGGCGGTGTTGGTTCCAAGCGGGAGAGGGTGTCCCAGTTTTTTCATGTCGGCGTCCAGGGCAGGGGATTCGGGGAAAGCGCGGCCACATGTCGGGCAACCTGCGTGCCGTGCCGCTGCGCGCGGTGCCCGTGCGGCCTGTGGTGCGGCGTTGTTGGCGCTGTTCTCGCCCCTGCTGACAGGCTGCGTGCAGGGCCCCCTGTCGGCTCTGGATCCCGCCAGTGGCGTGACGCGCTCAGTGGCGACCTTATGGTGGAGCATGGCCATCGGTACGGGGGTTGTACTCTTGTTCATGCTTGGGCTCGCAACGCTGGCGATCCGCCAGAATCCCCCGCGTGCGCCGGACAGGCGCCGTGTACGGTTGCTGTTGCTTGCGGGGGGCATCGGCCTGCCGAGTGTGGTGATCGCGGTGTTGCTGAGTGTGGCACTGCGTATCGAGCAAGCGCAGTGGCCGCCCGGCGCAAGGGACGAGGCTGCTACCGCCTTTCACGTCGATGTGGTTGCCCATCAGTGGTGGTGGGAAGCGCGATACACAGAGGGTTCGGTCGAGAACAGCAACGGCAGAGGGGGGGCGGTCGAGAACAGCCACGGGCCGTTGCCACGGTCGGTCAATGTGATCCATGTGCCAGCGGGCGTTCCCGTTCATCTGCGCATCATGGCCACCGATGTCATTCACGCATTCTGGGTGCCGCGGATTGCCGGAAAGCTCGACGCCGTGCCGGGAAGGGTGAATCGGCTCAGAATCCTGGTTGACGAACCGGGGGAATACGCAGGCGTCTGCGCCGAATATTGTGGAGACGGGCATGCGGGAATGCGCTTCACGCTGGTCGCGCATGAGCCCGCAGATATGCCTGAATTGCTGGCCACGCTGGCGAAGGAGGCGCCATGAGCAGGTTGACGGATCAAGGCGCTGCCACGGAAGCACCGGCGCGTTCCGCTGTTGCGCTTCATCACGAGCTTGAAGCGATCTGGGGCACGAAGCCGGGGGTGGCCCGCCTCGCGTCCGTGAATCACACCGTCATGGGCAAGCGTTTCATCATTGCCTCGCTCATTTTCTTTCTGCTGGGCGGTGTGCTGGCGATGATGATCCGGACGCAGCTGGCCTCGCCTGAGAATGCGTTCATGGAAGCGGGCGTGTATAGCCAAGCCTTCACCATGCATGGCACGGTAATGATGTTCCTGTTTGCCATTCCCATGCTGGAGGGCTTTTCGTTCTACCTGTTGCCCAAGATGCTGGGGGCGCGCGACATGGCGTACCCACGATTGGGCGCCTATGCATGGTACTGCTACCTGTTCGGTGCCACGATGGTTGTGGCCAGCCTGTTCCTGGGGCTGGCCCCGCATAGCGGGTGGTTCATGTACACCCCGCTTTCGAGCGGCCGATACAGCCCTGGCATTGCCAATGATATCTGGCTGATCGGTATCACCTTTGCGGAAATCTCGGCCGTCTGCGGTGCGGTGGAGCTCCTGACGACCATTTTGCGCATGCGTGCGCCGGGCATGAAGCTGACGCAGATGCCTCTGTTCGCATGGTACATGCTGGTG
>JAEZGR010000230.1 GCA_023437255.1 Pseudomonadota bacterium
ATGAACACCAGCGACGGCCCGGCGGTGGGCTCAAAACCGAATGTGAACACCGCCGGAAAAATGGCAATGCCGGCCAGAAGCGACACCGCCAGGTCGGCACACATGACACGGCCCGCCGTGAGCGGAATGTTCTGCTCGCGACGGAAATAGCTGCCGTAGGTCATCATGGTGCCCATGCCGATCGACATCTTGAAAAAGGCCAGGCCCACGGCAGTGAGCACAACCGTGCCGTTGATCTTCGAGAAATCGGGTTTGAATAGAAAGGCGAGCCCGGCCCCGGCCTCTTCCAGCGTGAGGCTGAATACGCACAGCCCCGCCAACAGAAGAAACAGCAGCGGCATGAGCCGCTTGGTAACGGCCTCGATGCCCCCGGCCACACCCTTGAGCAATATGCCACCGATCAGAAGCAGCACCAGCCACTGCGACACCAGCGACAGCCAGGGGTTGCTGACCATGGCCGCGAACGCGGCTTCGGTCACCGCCGGGTCGCTGCTGAGGGCGGAGCCCTCGATCGACTTCCACACATACACGAACACCCAGGCCACGACAGCCGAGTAAAACGCCATGATGAGGAACGCGGCAATCATGCCGCTCACGCCCACCAGCCACCATGGCTGGCCCGGGGGCGACAGGCTGCGCAGCGCGCGAATGGGGTTGGCCCTGGCGTGCCGGCCCAGCGACAACTCGGCGATCATGACCGGCAGCCCCACCAACAGCGTGGCGAGCACGTAGATCAACAAAAAACCGGCGCCTCCGTTGGCGCCGGTCAGAGCCGGAAACTTCCAGATATTGCCCAGGCCCACGGCCGAGCCGAGCGTCGCCGCCAGTACCCCCAGGGTCGACGTGAAGCCATCTCGTTTTGCGGGGGAAGCGGGTGCGGTCATGGCAAGGACCAATACGGGGGCGAAGACCCCCATTGTAGCGGCAGCACCCTCTTCCTACTGCCCGACGCGCCGCCTTGGGGCCTGCGCCAGCTCAATGGCAGTCCGGCACTTCCTGATCGAGATAGACTTCAAAGGCGATGTCGCGCGCGGCCTGGCGAGTGAGCTTTTTCAACAGGTCGTCCTGACGCCATTCGGCCACCTGGGTTTGGAGCACACGGGCCACTTCCTCATTGCCGGGGCTCACGACGAAGGCCAGGTCGCGTTCCTGCAGCACCGGCAGCTGCGCCGAAAACTTCTTCCACTCCGGGAACTCCAGCAAGGCCTGCAGCATGGTGCTGTCGTGCACCGCTGCATCGCAGGTCCCGATGCGCAGATTCAGCAGTGCGTCGGCGGGCGCCCGGTACACCTGCTCAATGGCACCGTAACGGGCCTGCAGCTGACCGGCCAGACCGCCGCCTTCGGCAATACACACCGTGCGCCCCTTCAGGTCTTCCCAGCGCTTGATGTCGGTATCGGTACGCATGATCGCCATGATGCCCGCCCGGTAGCCCGTGGGAATGACCACGGCCTGCGCAGGCGCATTTTCGCCTGTTGCAACAGGCAGCAACAGCGCATCTGCCGCTGCCTGCCCGGCCGGCGCCGCCACGGCCTTCTCTGGGGATTCCACTGCGACCGGCGCAATCGGCAAATGCGTTGCCAGTCGCTCGGCCAGAATGGGGGCGAGGCCTTCAGGGGTGCGCACCTTGGCTCCCGGCTGGTGCGGGGGCACCACGTAGGGCATGCCCAGCTTGAGCGGTTCACCCGCGGCGCTCGCGGGCGCAGCGTGGCTTGCCGGCGCACCGGTTGAAGCCGATACGGGATTTGCGAGAAGTGCCGCCACCGCCAACGCTGCACTCACCACGGCGCCGCCGGCAGCGCCACGGTATCGGTGGCAAAAAATGCGCTCGTTCATGACGCTTCCCTCATACATACTGATAGCGCAACACTTTGCGTTTCAGGTTCTCGAGCAGGACCTGATCGATCAGCGTGGCCAGAATCGCAATGGCCAGAATGTTCGACATCACGCCCAGCATGTCGGCGGTTTCGCCCGCATAGGCCAGGTTGCGGCCCAGGCCCTGGCCGAAACCCACCAGCATTTCGGCCGAGATCAGTGCGCGCCAGGCGTTACCGAAAGCGAGCTGTGCCCCGGTAATGAGTTCGGGCATGACGGCGGGCAGGTACACACGGCGCACCATGTCCCAGCGGCTCGCTCCCATGACTCGCGCGGCCGACACATGCACGGCCAGCACGCTTTCGGTCGCATTCATGACGGACAGCGCGGCGGGAAAAAAGGCCGACAGCGCAATCACCACGATGATCGGCAGATTGCCGAAGCCCATCATGATCAGGAAGAGCGGCACCCAGGCGATCGACGGAATGGACTGCAGGATGATGATGGCGTTCTTCAACACTTCACGGAAGAAGAACAGCAGCGCGCCGACCAGACCAAAGCCCACGCCAAACAGCAGTGCAAAGCCGTAACCAAAGCCCAGCCGCGTGAGGCTGCCCGACAGCGCCGCACGAAAGTCACCCGACTGAATGTCCTCCCAGAGCCGCGCAATGACGGAGGGCACGTTCGGCATCAGGAAGTCGGGCAGCGTCCAGGCGGCGGACTGCCAGATCAGCAGAATGACCAGTATGGCCACACCCATGGCCGCCTTTTTCAGCGGACCGGAAAGTTGTTTTTGTGTACTCATGCAGCTTCGGTTATTGGAAAAGCACAAAGGCGGCCGGTACTGGACCGGCCGCCGGTAAGTGAGCCGGACGGTGGCGGGTTACAGTTGGCGAGCCTGCTGCCATTCAAGATCAACGATCTTGGTAACATCGAACTTGCCACCGTCACGCGTCTTGAGCGCGCCCTGCTCCTGCATGATGTCGGCGATTTCCTGCATGCGCGTGATTTCCTGCGGCGTGAGGATCGGGCTGAAGGTCTGGCTCTTGATGGCGGCACTGATCACTTCCTCGCGCGGCAGCTCCCGACCGTCGCGGGTCTTGAGCGTGGGCTCGGCAATGAAGTACGAAGCAATCAGCTTGGCCGCCTCATCGGGCTTGTTCTGCAGCAGTTCGATCGCGTCACGCTGTGCATCCAGCGACTTCCAGACGGCTTCCTTGCGATTTTCGAGCACTTCGCCGGAGGTGATCACCACCATGCACGGGAAGGGCCACACCTGACCGATCTCGTAGATCTGGGTAACGGGGGCCACCAGCTTGGCAATGCTGGCCTGCGGCTCGAACAGGAAGGCGGCTTCAACGCGATTGCCCACCAGCGACTGCACCGCCACCTGCGGGCTCACGCCCAGTACGTTGACGTCCTTGGTGGTGAGGCCGGCGTCTTTGAGGACCACGCCACGCAGAACCGTGTCGGCCGTGCTGCCCTCGCGCTGCGAGGCCAGGGTCTTGCCCTTGAGGTCGGCGACCGAAGAAATGTTGGCGTCGTCGCGGACCACGATGGCGTGATAGCCATGCTGCGCACCGCCCACCACCTTGAGGTCGGCACCGCGCGAAGACCAGGAGGCGGCATTGGTGAAGCCCAGCACGCCGGTATCGAGCTGGCCGCCCACGATTGCCTTGATCAGGTCGGTACCCGAGGTGAATTCCACCAGTTCCACGTCGAGGCCGTGCTTCTTGTAGAAGCCGCCCTCGTAGGCGGCGATGGCCTGTGCGTCGTCCATGACGCGCAGATAACCCACACGCAGTTTCTCTTCTGCAAAGGCCTGACCGGCGACAAGCAGTGCCGCCATGGCGGGGATCAAGAGACGGGAGAGCTTCATGCTGCAATTTCCTCGGTGGAATGGGAGAGTTCAGAATCAGAGACTTCAGTGGCCGGCCCGGCTTCAGCGTGATCGGCACGGATGCCCAACAGGCTGAGAATTTCGCGGCGCATCGGCGCGAACTCGGAAAGGTCGTGCGTTTTTTCGTGATGCGTCAGGTTGAATTCCTTGAGCACCGTGGCCGGGCGCCGGCTGAACACCAGAATGCGGTCGGCCAGGAACAGGGCTTCGTCGACATCGTGGGTCACCAGCAAGACAGTCGGCGCAGCTTCGCGGATCAGGTCGCGCAAAGCATCCTGCAAGGTCATGCGTGTGAGCGCGTCGAGCGCGCCGAACGGCTCGTCGAGCAACAAGGCCTGAGGCTGGGAAATGAAGGCTCGGGCCAGTGCCGCACGCTGGCGCATGCCGCCTGACACCTGTGACGGAAAATACGTTTCGAATCCGGCCAGCTGCACCTTGGCGAGCCAGTGGCGCGCCTGTTCACGCGCCTTGCGCTTGTCGACACGCTGCAGCTCGAGCGCCATGGCCACGTTCTCTTCGAGCGTGAGCCAGGGGTACAGCGCGTTTTCCTGGAACATCAGCGTGCGCTCGGGATTCGGGCCCCGAATGGCCTTGCCGTCGGCCAGCACCTGACCGCTCGTGGCCCGTTCGAGGCCGGCGGCCATGTGCAATAAGGTAGACTTTCCACAACCCGACGGCCCCACCAGGGCGACCAGTTCGCCATGGTCGATGTCGCGCGAGAACGATTCGATGACCCGAAGGTCGCCGAACGACTTCTGAATATTCTGGAAGGAAAACTTCATTGAGTGCTTTCTGAGCGTAGTGTTGGGCGCCTTTCGACGCCGCTGTGAGAAGAGCCTGCGCCACCATTTTGCACTGCACAGCGCGGCTGAGTTCCCACTGTATTCCTCCTTCCATATTCAACAAAGCATTTTTATTTTCTTTGCTTATTTCTTCTGGAAATAAAGCGTCAGTATGGCCGATATTCTCTCGATCACCGCTCCCATCTTCATTCTGATTGCCCTGGGTTATATCTGCGTCATGTCCGGCCTGATCACCCGCGACACCACGCGCGGCATGGGCGTGTTCGTGATCACCATCGCCCTGCCCGCCATGATCATTCGCGGCATGGCAAACAAGCCCCTGGCCGAATCCATGGACCTCGACTTTCTGCTGGCTTACGCCGTGGGCTCGCTGCTGGTGTTTGGGTTGGGCATGACCGCCTGGCGCATGATCCGCAAGGGCGGCACGGCCGAAAGCAGCATGGCGGGCCTCGGTATGTCGTCGTCGAATTCGGGGTTCGTGGGCGTGTCGATCTGTGCCATGGTGCTGGGCACCGAACCCGCCTCGCGCGGTGTGGCCATGACCATATTGGTGGAAAGCATGATCATGATTCCCCTGGCCATGGCGATCGCCGATGCGGCCGGTGGGCAAGGTGAAGTGCGGCTGCTGGGGCGCTTGTGGGCGACATTGAAACGGCTGGCGCGCAGCCCCCTGCTCATCGCCATTTGCGTGGGCCTCGCGCTGTCGGCCTTCCGGATACCTCTGCCCGGCGTGGCGTTACGCGTCATCGACATGTTGGCCATGGCGGCCGCTCCGGTGGCACTGTTTGCCGTGGGCGGCAATCTGTACGGGCTGCACCCGAAAGGCATGCTGGCAGACGCCACCGCTATTTCATTGGGCAAGCTCGTCGCGCATCCGTTGCTCACCGCCGCCTGTTTCCTGCTGGTGCCCGGCCTCGACCCGGTCATGCGCAAGGCCGGCATCGTGTTCGCTGCCGCGCCCATGCTCAGCATCTTTCCGATCCTGGGCATGCGTTACGGTCTCGAAGATCGCTGCTCGGCCACCCTGCTGCTGGGCACCGTGCTCTCATTCGCCTCGATCAGCGTCACGATCGCCCTGATTGCATAGCGGCGTACCGCCATCGCACAGGGCGAGCGAGCTGTCGCTCATGCCTTTTTCGGAGGCTGCAGAGGCTCGAACGGCTCGGGCCGGTTCATGCCGTGATATTCGGCATTGGGCATCATGTCGAGCGCCGTGGCAATGCGGTTCGAGAAATTGTAGAAGGCCACGGTTTCGGCCAGATCGAACACGTCTTCGGGCGACAGGCCGACTTCGTGCAGGCGTTCGCGGTCGGCCTGCACCACTTCGGAAGGGGTCGTGGTGAGCTTCCAGGCGAAATCGAGCATGGCACGCTGGCGCACGTCAAGCGGCGCAACCCGATAGTTCATGACCATCATTTCGCCCAGCTGCGGGTCGCCGGAAAGCGCCCGCACGGCCTGGCCGTGGGCAACCAGGCAGTAGTAGCAGCGATTGGCACTCGACACCACCACGGCGACCATCTCGCGTTCGAGCTTGCTGAGCCCCGATTCCGAGAACATGATCTCGTTGTACATCGACATGAAATTGCGCAGCCGGTTGGGGCGGATGCTGTAGGTGGAGAGGACATTGGGCACCAGGCCCAGCTTGTCGATGCACTTGGCGAAAACGGCCTGCAGGTCTTCGTCGAGTGTGGCCGGGTCGGGTATGGGGTAAGCGCAAACGTGGTCCGGTTGCGGCATGTGCGTCTCCTCTTCTGATCATTTGTGCCGGCCAGTATATCTACAATTCGACGAGCTGCATCCGGCCTTCGAGCGCCCTCTCGGCAAGCTCCACCATGTGCGCATGGTGCGTCAGGAACACCACCTGGGTTCGTGAGGAAAGCGCACCCAGCTTGCGCAGACCGGCCACCGCCCGCTCGTCGTCGTAGTTCACGAAAAGGTCGTCGGCGATGAACGGCATGGGCGCCGCGTGATCCAGGTACAGGTCAAGCGCTGCCAGACGAAGCGCCAGATAAAGCTGGTCGCGGGTACCCTCGCTCAAGCCTTCCAATGGCACCAGCCCTCCATCGGCACGGCGCGCCTGGAGCACGGCCGCCTCGGAATCGACCACCAGGCCGGCGTGCGCATCCAGCGTCAGATCCGCGAACAACTGCCCTGCACGTGCGAGCAAGGGCCCTTGGCGGCGCTCACGATACCGCTCGGTGACGCGTTCCAGCAGCCGGTACTCCGCATAGAGGCGCACATAGCGCTCAGCCACCTCGGCCATGTCGGCAAGCGCCTCCTGGCGCCTTGCCTCGGCCTGGGCCGCGTCGTCACTCCCCGAAATGGCCTCGAGCGCCTTGCGCGCCTGTTCGCATTCCACCGCCAGCGCGCTGCGCGCCGCAGCGGCTTCTTCAAGCGCCGCCGAAAGGGCGTCGGAGCGCGCCGCGAAGACAGTGACGTCAGCGCCCTCGAGTTCCGCCTCGATGGCCTGACGCGTGCGCCCCTCGCCTTCTTGCAGCAGGCGGTCGGTCAACTCCGCCAGCCGCCGGCGGGCGTCTTCACGCGACCGCTCACGCTGGCGAACAAGCTCGGCCTCGGCCGCCCAGCGGCGTACGTGCGTATCTGGGGTCTCGTCATCGAAGTCACGATCGTTCAGGGCTTCCGCCACTCGGCGCGCGGCCGCAGCGAACTCAAGCAGTTCGGCCTGCATGCGCCTGCGTTCCGCCTGCACTTCACGCAATGAGCTGGTCAAGCCCTCGGCATCCTCCAGCAGCCCCAGCGCCGACTCGACAAAGGCTTCGTGGGCATCCACAGGCAAACCGGCCCGCTCGAGCGCGCTCTGCCAGCGCGCCCGCCACTGTGTCAGCGCAGCAGCGAGCCGGTGGCTTTCCGCCTGCAGGCCGGGAATCAGTGGCGCAAGCCTGGCGCCCTGCTCGGCCAGCGCGTCACGCCGCGCCTGCGCCTGACGCACGCGCTGCAGCACCCGCAGCGCTTCTGCACGCAGGGATTGCACGGTCAAGGTGTTCGCGGCGTGACCGCCGGTACCGGCTTCGGCCTGCAAGCCACTCACTAGTTGTTGCATCAGGGCGGTGCGTTGGGCGTCCAGCTCTTTGAGCCGCGCCTCGGTATCACGCCACCGCTCGTGAGCGGAAAGCACAGATTCCCGGGCGGTCTGCCACTCCTGCAGCGCCGCCGGTGCCAACGCCGGGAGGGCCCTCTGTTCGCACGCAGACGCCCAAGACCGCTCCTGGTCGCGGCAGGTGTTCTCGGCCGCCATCAGTGCCGCCTGCAAGCCCTGCAGACCGCGCTCACGCCGCTCCAGCTCGTGTTGCAGCGTCTGCAGCCGCGCGGCGTCATCGACCGCTGCCAGCTGCAGGTCGGCCAGCGTGTCCGCTCCGCGCACGAGCGTCACGTAGCGTTCACGCGCTTCTTCAAGCGAGCGTTCTCCAGTGGCCATGGCCTGCCACAAGGCATCTCGCTCGCGGCGCGCGGCCACTACTTCGTCGCGCGTCACGGCCCGATGTGTCCGGTTGATTTGCTCCACCTCGAGTCGTGCGGCAGCGCATTCGAGTTCGGCATCACGCACGCGGGAACACAGGGTTTCGTAGTCATTGTGCAGGCGTTGTCGACGCTGCGCCTCTTCCAGCAGATGCGCCGTCGGCCAGGGGCGCATGTGGGCCAGCCACTCAACGGCCGGCTCGATTCCTGCCGGCACCGCAATCCCCGCCTGAGACAATGCCGCCAGCCCCCGACGCAACGCCGCCTCTTCACCGTCGAGATTGCCGCGCAAGGTGCTCACGCGTGCATCAAGATCGCCCGCCGCCCCGGCGGCGTCGACGGCCTGCTCCAGGTCAGCGCTTGCAGCCATCAGCGGCACCGCCGCCATTTCGGCCTGCAGGTGGGTGAGCTCCTGCTGACGTTCAGCCAACGCGCGCTGTGCCGCTTCGGCGTGCGTGCGCAGCTGCGCTCCCTCGCTCAACAACTGCTCCACTTCGCGACGCACGGGTCGGGATGGCAAAGAAGCGGCGACTTGATCGATCAAGGGTTCCAGGTCACCACCGGCATGCGGCGCCTCGCGGCCGAGATCTCGCAACACCTGCGCCAATTGCTGCCACAGCAACTCGCCCCGCGACCGGCAGCGCTCAGTCTCGACGCCGTAGTCGGCCACGCGCAGCCGCATCGCGTCGAGCCGCTCGATTTCTGCCGCGTGCTCCTTGAACACCGCATCAGTGCCGCCCGTTTCGCCTTCGTCGAGCAGCGCCTCATGCTGACGTATCTGGGCGAGCAAGGGGGCCAGGCGCCGCAAGCGTTCCAGCTCGCGCACCTCTGCAAGCAGCTCGGCGTGGCGGGTTTCGGCCCCGGCAAACGCCTCTTCGAGCCGCGCACACTCCTTGTGCGCCTCGGCCCAGGCGGTGGGTCGCACGGTGGCCGCCTTGAGCACAGTCTCGGCCTCGGTAAGCCGGTCGGCGGCGACATACCAGGCGCGCTCGCGGCTGCGACGGGGCGCCCAGAGGGTGTTCGCCTCTGCGCGCAGGGCCTCCAGTACCTCGTTCAGTGCCGAGACACCGGCGGCCGCCTGAAAGAGCACCGAGTCGACACTGTCGCTGGCCTGCAGCATGGCACGCGCGCCAGCCTCCAGCCGGCGATGATCCAGGCCGAACATACGCTCGTAGAAGGCCTCGTTGACTTCACCCAGCCAGGGGTGCAAACGCTCCGCGGGCAACGCATTGCCGGCCGCATCCACCAGCCCGCCGTTGCGCTTGCGTCGCCGCCCGAACTCGAGTTCACCCGGCCCGCCGGACAAGCGCCCCGCCAGCTCCAGTTCGCTGCCGGGGTGCAGAAAACTCATGGGGGTATCCATGGGAATGCCGAAAAGCAGATCACGAAACGCCCGGCGCAGCGTGGATTTGCCGGCCTCGTTGGGACCCAGCACGAGTTGAAAGTCGTGACCGTCGTCCTTGGGGAATTCAATGCACCGACCGGAAAAATGCCCGTATCGCAGCAGACGCAACTGTTCAAAACGCATGCCTCAGCTCCTCTTCCCGGCGCGATCGAGGCGGCCGAGTACGGCGGCCGCCGCATCGGAAAGCAGGCCTTCCACCCGCCCCTCCCGCAACGCTTCCAGCACCGGCACCTGTCCGGCCAGCTCGTAAGGCGCACGGTCCAGCAAAGGCTGCAACCCCTGGCGCAGGCCGTCGTGGAAGGAATCATCGGCGATTGCCTCGGCCAACAACGTGGAAAGATCATCGGCGTCGACACCGGCTGATGTGACGTTGCCCGCGGGGTGTTGCGTGGCCACCTGCAGCTTCTCGAGCCAGAGGCGCTCGCC
>JAEZGR010000300.1 GCA_023437255.1 Pseudomonadota bacterium
AGCAGATCGGCAAGCGCCACGACGCGGTCGGCGCGATACCGGCGGCCGCTGCCCAGCGCCTCTTCAACGTCATTCGCCATCTTTGTGGCAGCGCCGCAATCGGTGTCAGTCAGGATGAGCGCGTGAACCAGGCCCACATGATGATCTGCTGTTCCGGGCTGCCGTCGCCACATCTGCGCGGTACCCGCAATCTTCACGGGGCCATCTGGCCCCTCCACCGCCAGGTTGAAGCGGCCGTCGCAGAACGAATCTTCGACCGCAGCGGCAAAGGCGTGGACGCCCAGGTCGGCGAACGCATTGGCCATCAGGCGGCAGATCAGCGCATAGCCGGCTTCTGAATGCCGCATCGGCGCGCCGGGCACGCGGTAGGCGAGGCTCAGGTTCACGATGCCGGGGCCTTGCGGAACAATGCCACCGCCAGTCTGCCGCACGGTAATGGGCCAGCCGCGCCGCGCAAAGTCGGCGCAGGCTGACTCGAACGACTCAAAGCGGCGGTAGGTGCGTGGCACCACCAGGCCCTGCGGCGCCCGCCAGATGCACGCGACGGGGCAGTGGCGCCCGGTCATTTCCAGCAGAGATTCATCGAAACGGGCATCGAGTTCGGCAGCCGCCGGGGCCGGAAGCAGCGTGAACGGCCCGGACGCGCCCGCCGGCTCGTCAGACGCGGGCGATGGTGAACTGCTCATCCGTCATGAAGAAGTAGCGCACGGCGTCGATCAGGCCCAGCACGACGGCCAGCGGCGGGAAGAACCACAGAATGATCAGATACACGACACCCGCCCCGATCTGGCCGAGGTAGAAGCGGTGCACGCCCAGCCAGCCCAGACAGATCGCCAGCACAATGGCGATCTTGCGCTGGTTGGCGGGTTGGCGCAGTTCCTTGTCGCGGCTGCGCAGCACCCACCAGCTGACCGGCAACGTGAGCGCGATGGCCAGCAACACCTTGGTGGTGTGTGTGGACACATAGTGGCGGATACCGGCGTACAGATCCGAAAAGTTGTGCACGAGCCAGCCGGTGATCTGCGAGATCCAGGCGTACACGTGGGCGAGCAGGGCGTCGCCGAAGGTCAGCGCCACCAGAATCGCCAGAAAGATGGCGATGACCAGGATGGTTCGTTGCAGCATGTTCATTCCTTCGTTCAGGTGGCGCAGGCCTGGCGCACAGCGTGTTCCCAGCGCGCCATGAGCGCCTCGGCGTGATCGCGGCCGCATTGAGGCTCAAACGTACGTTCGACACGCCACAGCTCGGAAAGTTCACTCTTGCTGCCGTAGACACCCGCCGACAGGCCGGCCAGATAAGCCGCACCCAGGGCCGTGGTTTCGATCATGGTGGGGCGCAGCACCGGGATGCCCAGGAGATCGGCCTGGAATTGCATGAGCAGGTCGTTGACGCAGGCGCCGCCGTCGACGCGCAGTTCCTGCAAGGGCTCGCCGCCTGCGTTCACCGCATCGCGGCTCATGGCCTGTAAGAGGGCGGCACTCTGGTAGGCGATGCTGTCGAGCGCCGCCCGCGCCACGTGGGCAACGGTGCTACCGCGGGTGAGACCGGTGATCGTGCCGCGCGCCTCCGGGTTCCAGTAGGGGGCCCCCAGACCGGTGAAGGCCGGAACCATCATGACACCGCCGGAGTCGGGCACGGTACGCGCCAGGCCTTCGATATCGCTGCTGCGGGCAAAGGCCTTCAGGCCGTCGCGCAGCCATTGCACCACCGCGCCCGCCACGAAGACACTGCCTTCGAAGGCGTATTCGGGGTCTTGCGTGGTTTGTGCCGCGCTGGTCGTGACCAGGCCATTTGAAGAAACATTGAAGATACCGCCCGTATGCATCAGCATGAAGCAGCCGGTACCGTAGGTGTTCTTGGCCATGCCGCTGCGGAAGCACGCCTGCCCGAAGAGCGCGCTCTGCTGGTCGCCGGCCACGCCGCAAATGGGGATCTCGCCGCCCAGCAGCTCGGGGGCGGTGGTTCCGAAGTGCGCGCTGGAAGGCAGCACTTCGGGCAGCAGCGACGGATCAATGTCCAGCCATTGCAGTAACTGGGTGTCCCAGCGGTTCTCGTGCACATTGAACAACAGCGTGCGCGACGCGTTGCTGACGTCGGTGAGATGGCGGTGGTCGGGCGTGAGTTGCCAGATCAGCCAGCTGTCGATGGTGCCGAAGGCCAGTTCACCGCGCCCGGCCAGTTCGCGCGCACCCGGGACATTCTGCATGAGCCATTGCAGCTTGGTGCCCGAGAAGTAGGCGTCGATGCGCAGGCCGGTGCGCTGCCGGATCTCGGCCTCGTGCCCGCTTTCACGGAGGGTGGCGCAGGCCGGTTCCGAGCGGCGGTCTTGCCACACGATCGCATTGTGAATCGGCTGGCCCGTGCGGCGGTTCCAGACCACGGTTGTCTCGCGCTGATTCGTGATGCCGATCGCCCGGATGTCGGCGGCCTTGAGCCCCGCCTTGGCCAGGGCCTCGCGCGCGGTCTCGAGCTGCGCCTGCCAGATCTCCATGGGGTCGTGCTCCACCCAGCCCGGCTGGGGGAAGATCTGGGTGAGTTCGCGCTGGGCGAGCGCAACAATGTCGCCGCGCTCGTTGAATACGATGCTGCGGGAGCTGGAAGTGCCCTGGTCGAGTGCAAGCAGGTAGGTCATGGTCGGACGCGTGATGAATCAGCCTGCAAGTTTACCGGTGATTCCCCGCCTGGACAGTTTCTGCAAAAACAGGCTGTCCGGCCCGCATACCTTAAACTTATGCATTCGCTCCATGAATTGCACTGAACAATGAATTCTGCCGTTCCGCCACTTGAAACCCGTCGCGAAGCACTGCTGCAGCAGTTGCGATCCGTCACTACCGTCGACCTGATCGTGGTGGGCGGGGGCGCAACGGGGCTGGGTGTCGCACTCGACGCCGCCCTGCGCGGTCTTTCCGTGGTGCTGCTCGAGGCGCGTGACTTTGCGAAGGGCACTTCTTCACGTGCCACCAAGCTGGTTCATGGCGGCGTGCGTTATCTGGCGCAGGGCAACATTGCGCTGGTGCGCGAAGCGCTCCATGAACGGCGCAAGTTCCTGCACAACGCGCCGCATCTGGCGGGGCCGCTCGCCTTCGTCATGCCCAGCTACAAGTGCTGGGAAACCCCTTTCTATGGCGTGGGCCTCAAGGCTTACGACGCGCTGGCGGGTCGGGCCGGCCTGGGCCCCACCCAGCTGCTTTCCGCACGGCAAACGCTCGACTGCCTGCCCGGGGCGCGCAGCCAGGGCTTGAAGGGCGGCGTCAAGTACTGGGACGGCCAGTTCGACGACGCCCGTCTGGCGGTCGCACTGGCGCGCAGCGCTGCTGCACAAGGCGCATTGCTGGTGAACTACTGCCCCGTGGTGGGTCTGTTGCATCGCGACGGCAAGGTGGCTGGGGTGCGCTACCAGGCCGAAGGGGGCGAGGGCCAGATCGAAGCGCGCTGCGTGGTGAATGCCACGGGCGTGTGGGTCG
>JAEZGR010000317.1 GCA_023437255.1 Pseudomonadota bacterium
TTCATCGGCCGCTTCGTGTTTGGTGCGCCGGGGGGTTTCCTCGAGGGCGGCCCCCGGGGGGGCCCGCGCCGAGTTGACGTCGATGGCGACCAGGGCTTCGGTGTGGTCGATGACGATGGAGCCCCCCGAGGGCAGTTGTACCGTGCGGGAATAGGCTGTTTCGATCTGGTGTTCGATCTGGAAGCGGGAGAAGAGCGGAATGTCGTCGCGGTAGAGCTTCACCCGTTGCACATTGTCGGGCATGACCACGCTCATGAATGCCGTGGCCTGCTCGAAAATGTCTTCAGTATCGATCAGGATCTCGCCGATCTCGGGCGAGTAATAGTCGCGGATCGCCCGGATGACCAGGCTGGATTCCAGGTAGATGAGGATGGGCGCCTTGTTTTCACGGGCTGCGCCATCGATCGCGTTCCAGAGCTGCAGAAGATAGGAAAGATCCCATTGCAGTTCGTCCACGCTGCGGCCGATGCCGGCGGTGCGGGCGATGATGCTCATACCCTGGGGGACATCGAGCTGATCCATCGTTTCGCGCAGTTCCTGGCGGTCTTCGCCTTCGACACGGCGCGAGACGCCGCCGCCGCGCGGATTGTTGGGCATGAGCACCAGATAGCGGCCGGCCAGTGAGATGAAGGTGGTGAGTGCCGCGCCCTTGTTGCCGCGTTCTTCCTTCTCGACCTGAATGATCAGTTCCTGGCCTTCGTGCAGGGCGTCTTGAATGCGCGCCGAGCGCACATCGACGCCTTCCTTGAAATAACTGCGTGCGACTTCCTTGAAGGGCAGGAAGCCGTGACGGTCTTCTCCGTAGTTGACGAAGCAGGCTTCGAGGCCGGGTTCGATTCGGGTGATGACTCCCTTGTAGATATTGCCTTTGCGTTGTTCACGCCCGGCGGTTTCGATGTCGAGGTCTATGAGTTTTTGACCGTCGACAATGGCAACGCGTAATTCTTCTTGGTGCGTTGCATTGAACAACATCCGTTTCATGAGTGTGATTCTCCGTAGTCTTGGCGCACCGATCATCGGCGCACGACCGCGGGTCACTGGGCGTGGGGCAATGGATCTGCAGGAATGGAGGGGAGCTGTTGGACGTAGGTAACCTGTGCCCCCCGGTTTGTCAGGATGGCACAGCGCACCAGAGTAGTGGGGTGCGCGGTTCAGTCAGCACTGGGGTCAAGTTCACTGTAGTGGTTGACGGTGTAAAAAGTGACTGGGAACGGCAGTCGCGTTTTCGCGGCTGGTGCAATATACGATGACAAATTCTGCAGAAACTCATGCCGCACGCGGAACCTGGCTTTTCGTCATGCGGCGGGCATTGTGATCTTCCGCAGCCATGCGAAGGGTGCCGATCCCGGCGACCTAGTGACCCAGAAGCTGAAATTGGGGCATTACAATGGAGCCTGTTTCGCCCAACGGAGACGCACCCTTGCATCTCTACGCTGGCGGTTTTTTCAGCTTCTATAGGCTGACGCGATTATATGCCTCTTTCCCCCTCGCGTAAAACGGTCTCTCGCCCAGAGCAAGCGCCCGCGGTACGTCTGCTTACGATCGACCAGGAGTCCGCCGGACAGCGAGTCGACAACTTTCTGCTGCGGGTCTGCAAAGGCGTTCCCAAGAGCCACATATACAAGGCGATCCGGGGCGGCGAAGTGCGCGTGAACAAGGGCAGGGTTCAGGCCGATTACCGGCTTGAGTCCGGTGACCTTGTGCGGGTCCCGCCTCTGCGCCTGCCCGCGCCCGACGAAAAGCGGCGCGTGCCGCCGGCGGTATTCCCCGCGGTGTACGAAGATGACGCCATGCTGGTCATCGACAAGCCGTCCGGCGTGGCGGTACACGGTGGAAGCGGTGTGTCTTTCGGGGTCATCGAGCAGCTGCGTGCCGCCCGACCAGAGGCACGGCTGCTGGAGCTGGCACATCGCCTCGACCGCGAGACCTCGGGCCTCTTGATCATTGCCAAGCAGCGCAAGGCACTGGTGGCCCTGCATGACATGTTTCGCGAGAGCGCGGGGCGCAAGATCTATCAGGCGCTGGTGGTCGGTGACTGGGTGAACGATCGTCAGCACATCCGCAAGCCGCTGCTCAAATGGCTCACCGCCGATGGCGAACGCCGGGTCCGTGTCGATGCGCAGGGCAAAGCCGCTCACACTATCGTCACGCTTTTGAAACGTTTCGGCCGCTATTCTCTGGTCGAGGCCGAGCTGCGCACCGGGCGCACGCACCAGATTCGTGTGCACCTGGCCTCTTGTGGTCACCCCATCGTGGGAGACGACAAGTACGGTCCGGATGAGGTCCGTGAGCATTTTTCGGCCTTGGGTTTCAAGCGGATGTTCCTGCATGCCGGCCGGCTCGAGATCCCGCACCCACTCTCGCGGGAACCCATGGTGTTCGAGGCGCCGCTGCCACCCGATTGCGCGCGCCTTTTGCGTTTACTGGAGCAAGACAAGTGAAGCGTTACAAGGCCGTGATCTTCGACTGGGACGGAACGGTCATGGATTCCACGTCGTGCATCGCCGGCGCGATTCAGGCCGCCTGCACCGATCTCGAGCTGCCGGTGCCGTCTTTTGAAGAGGCCAGCTGGGTGATCGGTCTGTCGCTCGACAGCGCACTGCAACGCTGCGCGCCCACCCTGGCGCCCGAGCGCATACCGGAATTCACCGAGCGCTATCGTCATCACTTTTTCCTTCAGGATCAGGCGCTCACGATGTTCGACGGCGTGGTGCCTATGCTCGATGACCTGAAGTCGCGCAACGTGTTGCTTGGCGTGGCCACGGGCAAGTCGCGCCTCGGGCTCGACCGGGTGTTGGAGGCCCAGCGCCTTGCAGACCGCTTCGACTACACGCGCTGTGCCGACGAGGCGCAGGGCAAGCCGCACCCGGCCATGCTGTTCGATATCATGGAGCGTCTTGATCTCGACCCGCATCATGTGCTGATGGTGGGTGACACCACGCACGATATCCAGATGGCGACGCGCGCAGGCGTCGACAGCATGGCAGTGACTTACGGTGCGCACAGCAAGCGCACGCTGCTGATGTCCGAGCCCACCGTCATGGTTTCCAGTGTGCGCGAGATGCACCACTGGCTCGTCGAGCGGCTCTAGCGCGTCTTACGGCAGCGAATCCAGGATCGCCAGCGTTTCAGCGTCGGGCCCGCCGTCGTGGCGCGCCGGGCGGTAGTGCATCTGTACGGCGCTGATCACACGGCGGGTTTCTTTGTCGAGCACGCCACTCTGCGTCACAGGGTAGCCGGCGCGACGCAGCTTCTGTTGCACGGTGAGAATGGATGGCAGCCCCTCGCGCTGGTAATGGTGGGTCAATTCGGCTGCGCGCGCCTCGTCGTACCAGCGGCCCAGGCCGGCCTCGGCGAGTTGCTTCCAGGGGAAGAGGGGGCCCGGGTCCTGCTTGCGTTGGGG
>JAEZGR010000342.1 GCA_023437255.1 Pseudomonadota bacterium
ATTGAAGCCTTTACTCCTCAAGGCCAGGCCAGCGGCGTAGAAGCGGTGCAGCTGACCTTTGCTGAGTCGGCGGCGGCATTCGGGGATCCCGATTCCAAGGCGCCCGTTCTGCTCGAATGCAAGGGGCCTGTTCCCGAAGGCGCCGGTCGCTGGCTCGATGACCGGCGCTGGGTTTATACCTTTGCGGCGACTGTACCCGCGGGCGTGGCCTGTAACGCCCATCCCAATCCGGATTTCCGCGATCTGAAAGGTCATCCACTTTCACCGACCACAAAGTATGCCTTCCACACGGGCGCGCCGCAGGTTGTGGAGTTTCGCCCGTTTCCGGGCATGGACATCGACGAAGAACAGATTTTCATTGTGCGGTTCGACGCGCCCGTTGATGCACAGGCGGTCGCCGCCCATAGCCACTGCGTGGTCGAGGGGATTGGGGAGCGTATCCCGGTCAAGGCGGTTGCCGCTGCGCCCACCGAAACGCTGTTGGAGGCCAGCTATATGCAAGCGCCGGCCGACGCCGCGACGCTCGCGCTCCTGCAGTGTGGTCGCACACTACCCCCTGAGTCGGCGGTGCGGCTCGAGATTGGGCCGGGAATCGCCGCGGTCGGTCAGCCCGCCTCGCTGCGACCGACACGGCGTGCGCACGTTCTGGAGTACAAGGTGCGCCCGCCGTTCCTGGCAAAGTTGTCGTGCACGCGTGAGCGCGCGGGCTCGCCATGTCTGCCCATCACCCCCATGAGGGTCGATTTCACGGCGCCGGTTGCGCGCGCGTTGTTGAAAGATATCAGCCTTCGGGGCGAGTCACGCAGTTTCCCTGCGGAGATCGCAGACGATGGGGAGTTCGTATCCAGCATCACTTTCCCGAGCCCATTTCCCGCCAAGACAACGTTGCGCCTGGCGTTACCCGCGGGTCTGGTCGACGATGCGCAGCGCCCGCTGGCCAACGCCGAGCGGTTTCCTCTGAAAGTTCCGGTGGGTGACTACCCGCCGTTGGCGAAGTTTGCCTCCGGCAGTTTCGGGGTGATCGAGCGATTCGCCCACGCAAAGCCGCAAGAGGGGAAAGAAGAGGGCGCAGCGGTTCCCGTCACGATTCGGCACATTGAGTCCGATCCGGTGCTGCGTGCGATAGCGCAGCCGGTGGGGCAGGTCACGAACCTTCACGCTATTGATGACCTTGAGGTTTTGCGTTGGTATGCGCGCCTGCAACGGCTCGACAGCGGTTCGTGGAGCAAGGCACAGCTCACCGATATTCTGGAAGACCGGGCACCACGCGATGACTATGGCCCCGATGTGGAACGTATTGACGTGCGCGGCGTTTCACTGCTTGCGTCTCAGCCTTCGGTGCAACGCATGACCCTGCCTGAGCGGGCACCCGGGCAGGGGCCATTCGAGGTATTGGGCATTCCTATCGAGCGCCCTGGTTTTCATGTGCTGGAACTCGAGTCGCCCGCCTTGGGTGCATCGCTGCTGGAAGATGGCGGCCCCATGTATGTGCGTACGGGAGTGCTGCTCACCAATCTCGCCGTGCATGTAAAGCAGGGCCGCGACGACCTGATGGTGTGGGTCACCACCTTGTCCGAGGCGGAGTCGGTGGCAGATGCGGAAATTACCGTTCGCGACTGTGACGGCAAGCTGCTGGCGGAGGGCCATAGTGATGCGCAGGGCGTATGGCATTCCCGGCAGCCATTGCAGAAGCAGGACTACTGCGCGGCGACCGGGCTGAGCGGCGTGTTCGTTTCGGCCCGTATCGGGGCGGAGCATCCGCTGGCGTACGGCAGTGCCGACTACGCCTTCGCTCTCTCCGACTGGGATCGCGGTATTGAGACATGGCGCTTCAACGTCCCCACGTCCTCTGAAACGCAGCCGGAGCTGCTGACGCATACGGTCTTCGACCGCAGCCTGTTTCGAGCGGGCGAAACCGTTTCGATGAAGCACTTCCTGCGGGAGGAAACGCGCGAGGGGCTGGCGTTGCCGGCAAGTCGGCGGCCGGATCGCCTGGTGATCGAACACGAAGGCTCATCGCAGCGTCATGAGCTGCCCGTTGCGTGGCAGGACACGCCCAGTGGGGGTCTGGTCGCGCTCAATGAGTTTCCAGTTCCTGAGTCGGCGCTGCTGGGCACTTACACCGTGCGCCTCACCGATGAAGAACAGAATTGGTATGGCAGCACGACGTTCCGGGTGGAAGAATTCAGACTGCCCATCCTCGCCGGCACTCTTTCGCTGCGGGGTGGGGAACGCCCCGGCACGGTCATCGCGCCCAGTTCGCTGTCGGTGGACCTGCAACTCAATTGGCTCTCCGGCGGCCCCGCGGCCGATCAGCGTGTGACGCTCAGTGCACTGGCCGAAGATCGGGTGCCCAGCTTCGCGGCTTACGATGACTACGTTTTTTACGCGCCACCGTTTGATCCGAGCAACCCGCAAGCAGCCACTGAAGAGGGGCCTCAGGGCATGGATGAGGGGGCGCCACGCCGCAACCTGTTCCTGAATGATCGCGAAGTGGTACTCAATGGGCAGGGCGCCGCGGAGGTCGAAGTGACGCCCTTGCCACCGGTCGAGGGCCCGCAAAGGTACCGCCTGGAAGCGACGTTTGCGGATCCCAGCGGTGAGATCCAGACGCTCGCGAACACTGTGGAGGTCTGGCCAAGTGCTGTTCAGGCCGGGCTCAAGGCCGAGGGGTGGGTAGAGGCGCAGCGCGATATTCCCATTTCCCTGCTTGCGTTGGGCATCGAAGCACAACCTCGCGCGGGTGTTCCCATGCGCCTGCTGGCCATCGAGCGCAAGATGTACACCGTGCGCAAACGAATGGTGGGTGGCTTCTATCGTTATGACACTCATACCGAGCGCGGCCCGGCCACGCAGGTGTGCGAAGGCGTCACTGGCGCCGACGGTACGCTTCGGTGCATTGCCCGTTTTGATTGGGCGGGTTCTTATGAACTGGTGGCGGTGGCCGCCGACGACCAGGGTCGAGAATCGCGCACCTACGTCACGACCTGGGTGTCTGGGAATGACGAACTCTGGTTCGGCGGTCAGGACGACGATCGCATCGACCTGATTCCTGCCAGACGCGAATGGGTGGCGGGTGAAGAAGCCGAATTCCAGGTCCGGATGCCGTTCCGCGAAGCCGTGGCGCTGGTCAGTGTCGAGCGCGAGGTTGTGTTGTGGTCCCGACAGGTGAAACTGCAGTGCTCAGACCCCGTCATTCGCATTCCCATCGATGCATCGTG
>JAEZGR010000355.1 GCA_023437255.1 Pseudomonadota bacterium
CGGCCACGGTCAGCACTTCGCCGCACAGGGCCGCGACCTCGTCGTCATCCATGGCGTGGCGCAGCGCCCGTTCGCGCAGCCGCCCCAGCCGCTGCCAGCCCCAGACGGACACCAGCCGCTCGGCCTCGTCCAGACGCTGCATCAGCCCCCATTGCAGGGCAACGGGGCTCATCACCATGCTGCGTGCCACTGCCGCGTCGGCCTCTTCCAGCAGCGCGGTATCCGGAAAGCCCGCGCCGGGGCAACGACCCTCGATATAGACTTCGGCCCCGTGCGCCTCGAACAGCGCTTCCAGCCCGTCACGGCGACGCCAGGCCGCCATGAGTTCCGGCAGCGCCGGCAGCGTCTGCCATTGGTAGCGCAGCCGCGCGTCCATGAACTGGGCGATCTGCGAGTGCTCGAAATGGACGGTGTCGGGCACCAGCCGGACCGCCTCGCCGGTGTCCGTACGGCGGCCCGCCCAACCGGGGGAAGCGAGGAATGCGCTCAGGCTGGGATCGCCTTCCAGCAGCACCGTGGGCATCGCCTTGTAGTCGTGGCAGCGCCCCACGGGCAGGCTGCGGCTCACGGTGCCGGGGCGGAACATCCAGCGGAAATAATCGCCAAGGTCCACGAAAGGCCGCGGCGGAACGCGGGCCAGCATCGCATCGCCGGCGAACCGGGCCCCCGTGAACACACGCGGCCACACCGTGAGCCGCGTTTCCTTCAGGCCCGTCACTCGACCCGATTCCAGCGGGCTGTTCGCAAACAGCGCCACGTGGGCGGCCGCCAGGCCCAGCATCACGTTCAACGCCCGCACCGCCTCGCCCACGGGCACCTGAACATTGGCGCCGTTTTGCGCCTTGGCGTCGATGCCTTCCCAATGCCTCCAGCCGCGGTAGCCCACCAGTTCGCGGTAAATGGGCCGGGGCACGCAGGCGCGCGCGTACCAGTCGGCTTCACGCGGGCAATCGGGGTGTTGCGAGGCGCTCAGCACCACGGCATGGTCGGCGCTCAGGGCGGACGTCACGTGCCCCAGGCCGGTCTCGACAAGCCGGGCCAGCGCGTTCAGCCCGCCTTCGCTGCGCCGCACCGGCCGGGTGGAGGTTTCGAGAAGATTGAAGCCATTGTCGAGGCCAAACTGGCCCAGCGGCGTATCGAGCGCCACGCAGCGCCCTTCCAGATTCACCGGCTGAATGTCGGCCGCAGAAAGCGCCGGCTCGCGGCGCAGTGTGTCGTGCAGGGCGTCGAAGTACCGGTCAACCAGAAGGCTGCGGCCGGTCGCGGCATGCGCCACGACCATTTCCAGTTCCAGCCCTGCGGCGGGGTCAAAGGAAGAGGGGGTAGGCCGGGTTCTCCGACTCATTCCAGTATGGGTAGCCCAGGCCGTCGAGGAAGGCCTTGAACACCTTCTTGTCGGCAGGCGGCACCTGAATACCGACCAGAATCCGGCCGTAATCGTCGCCCTGGTTACGGTAGTGGAAGAGACTGATATTCCATTCCGGGCTCATGGCGCCCAGAAACGCCATCAGTGCACCCGGGCGCTCGGGGAATTCAAAGCGGAACAGCA
This sequence comes from Pseudomonadota bacterium, assembly GCA_023437255.1. Taxonomy (GTDB): domain Bacteria; phylum Pseudomonadota; class Gammaproteobacteria; order Burkholderiales; family Burkholderiaceae_B; genus Yanghanlia. The sequence goes on from JAEZGR010000355.1 coordinate 1,550, forward strand.
TTTCGTGTTCGGCGAGCGCCGACTTGCCGCCCACCATGTAGCGCAGATGGGTCTTGGCCATTTCATTGCCCGACAGATCGAGCGTGTCGAAGCCCTTCTTGCGGAAACCGGCGGCGAGCTTCTCGATCTCGGCTTCGGAACGGATCTGCAGGCCCACGAACACGTGCGCCTTGTCGGAATCAGAAATGCGATAGTTGAATTCGGTGACGTTGCGCTTGCCCACCGCTTCGCACAGGCGCAGAAAGCTGCCGCGCTGTTCGGGGATCGTGAGCGCGAACACCGCCTCGCGGGCCTCGCCGACGTCGGCGCGCTCGGCCACCATGCGCAGGCGGTCGAAGTTCATGTTTGCGCCACTGGTGATCGCCACCAGCGTCTTGCCCTTGAGCTTGTTCTGCGCCGCATAGCGCTTGGCGCCCGCCAGCGCGAGTGCGCCCGAGGGCTCCACCACGCTGCGCGTGTCCTGGAACACGTCTTTGATTGCCGCGCAGATGGCATCGGTATCGACCAGCACGAAGTCGTCAACGTACTTGTGCGCCAGGCGATAGGTTTCGGCGCCCACATACTTGACGGCGGTACCGTCGGCGAACAGGCCCACGTCGTTCAGGCGCAGGCGGCGGCCCGCCTTCACGCTGCGCGCCATGGCGCAGGAGTCTTCGCTCTGCACGCCGATGATCTTGATCTCGGGGCGCAGCTGCTTCACGTACGCCGCCACGCCGGCGATCAGGCCACCGCCGCCCACGGGCACGAATATCGCCTCGATGGGGTCGGGGTGCTGACGCAGGATCTCCATGCCGATCGTGCCCTGCCCGGCAATCACGTCGGGATCATCGAACGGATGCACGAACGTGAGCTTTTCCTGCTTCTGCAGTTCCATCGCATGGTCGAAGGCGTCGTTGTAGCTGTCTCCGGCCAGCACCACCTCGCCGCCGAAGGCACGCACTGCGTCGATCTTCACGGCCGGGGTGGTCTCGGGCATGACGATGACGGCCCGGCAGCCCATGCGCTGCGCGCTGAGGGCCACGCCCTGGGCGTGGTTGCCGGCGGAGGCGGCAATGACCCCACGCTTGCGCTCGGCCGGGCTGAGGGCCGCCATCTTGTTGTAGGCACCGCGCAGCTTGAAACTGAACACAGGCTGCGTGTCCTCTCGCTTGAGCAGCACCCTGTTGCCAATTCGCGCCGACACCTGCGGGGCCGGGTCGAGGTCGGTTTCAATGGCGGCGTCGTACACCCTGGCTGTGAGGATGCGCTTGAGGTAATCGGTGGACATGTGGCGAAAGATGCGCGGGCGGCAGATACAAGCTGAAAAGAATACCATAGGGGGCCGTGCCCGAGCCAAACAGTCCGGCCCTTCCCTTGTAAACTACGGAACCCCTCCACGCTGCGCACTCCGGCCCTTCGCCGCCCATACATGGAAGCCTGGCTGTATTCCTCGATTCACTGGCTGCTCGACACCCTGGCGCTGCCCAGCGTCGGCCTGAGCGCCATCTTCATTGTCGCACTGGTGTCCGCCACGCTGCTGCCGCTGGGCTCCGAACCCGCGGTATTCGGCTATCTGCAGATTGCCGCCGACATGTTCTGGCCTGCCGTGCTGGTCGCCACCCTGGGCAATACCGTCGGCGGCACCATCAGCTACGGCATGGGCTACGGCGCCGAAAAGGCCGTCGAACGCTATCGCGAAAAACACCCCTACCAGCCCCGCACGCGCGCGGGCGGGCGCTGGCATGATTACGTCACCTACTGGCTGCACCGGCTCGGCCCCCGCGCCCTGCTGTTTTCCTGGCTGCCCCTGTTGGGCGACCCACTATGCGCCGTGGCCGGCTGGCTGAAGATGCCGCTCATACCCAGCATCATCTACATGGCGATCGGCAAGTTCCTGCGATACGCCACAATGACCTCAGCGCTGCTGTGGTTTTTCCCCGGCAAAATCTGAGTCTTACGCACCATTCGATTAAACTGCCAAGGTTTACCTTGCATTGCACCCACTCAGGGTTATTCGCCCAGTCATGAACGCCCCCCTTGCCAGCCAAATGCTCGCCGCGCAGGCCCCCCAGCATGCGTCGCCGCGTTTGCGTGAAATTCCCTACAACTACACCTCGTACTCCGATCGCGAGATCGTGACGCGCCTGCTGGGCCCCGAAGCCTGGGAGCTGCTGTCCGGGCTGCGCACCGAGCGCGTCACAGGGCGCTCCGCGCGCATGCTGTTCGAGGTGCTTGGCGACATCTGGGTGGTGCGGCGCAACCCCTACCTGCAAGACGACCTGCTCGACAACCCCAAGCGCCGCCACCAGCTCATCGAAGCGCTCGATCACCGCCTGAACGAAATCGACCGCCGCCGCGACACCACGCACCCGGAACGCGACGCCAAGGTGGCCGGCCTGCTGGCCGCCGCACGCGTGGCGGTCCGCGACTTCGACAACGATTTCAGCGTCACGCACGAACTGCGCAAGCAGGTGGTGCGCTCGCTCTCGCGCATCACCGCCAAAGACAACATCAAGTTCGACGGCCTGTCGCGCGTCTCGCACGTCACCGACGCCACCGACTGGCGGGTGGAATACCCCTTCGTGGTGCTGACCCCCGATTCCGAGACCGAGATCGCCGCGCTGGTGCGCGCCTGTATCGCGCTTGACCTCACCATCATTCCGCGTGGGGGCGGCACGGGCTACACCGGTGGCGCCATCCCGCTCACATGGCGCTCGGTGGTCATCAACACCGAAAAGCTCGATCGCCTGACCGCAGTCGAGCTCACCCCGCTGCCCGGCCTCGAAGCGCCCGTGCCCACCATCCACACCGGCGCCGGTGTGGTCACGCGGCGCATCGCCGAAGCGGCCGAAGCCGCCGGCTATGTCTTCGCCGTCGACCCCACCTCGGCCGATGCCTCCTGTGCGGGCGGCAACGTGGCCATGAACGCCGGCGGCAAGAAGGCCGTGCTGTGGGGCACCGCGCTCGACAACCTCGCCTGGTGGCGCATGGTCGACCCGGAAGGCAACTGGCTGGAAGTGACCCGTATCGGCCACAACCTGGGCAAGATCCACGAGGTCGACGAAGCCCACTTCGAACTGAAGTGGTCCGACGGCAAGGGCGCGCCCGGCGAATTCCCGCTGCGCACCGAAACCCTGGTCATCGAAGGCAGCCGCTTCCGCAAGGTCGGTCTGGGCAAAGACGTGACCGACAAGTTCCTGGCCGGCCTGCCCGGCGTACAAAAGGAAGGCTGCGACGGTCTGATCACCGCCGTGCGCTGGATCGTGCACCGCATGCCGGCCCACACACGCACCGTCTGTATGGAGTTCTTCGGTCAGGCGCGCAATGCCGTACCGTCCATCGTCGAGGTCAAGCAATATCTCGACGGCCCGGGCCGCGAACGCGGCGCCCTGCTGGCCGGGCTCGAGCACCTCGACGAACGCTATCTGCGCGCCGTCGGCTACGCCACCAAGAGCAAGCGCGGCGTGCTGCCCAAGATGGTGCTGATCGGCGACATCGTGGGCGACGACGAAAACGCGGTGGCCATCGCCGCCAGCGAGGTCGTGCGCATCGCCAACAGCCGTCATGGCGAAGGCTTCGTGGCCGTCACGCCCGAAGCACGCCGCAAGTTCTGGCTCGACCGCGCCCGCACCGCCGCCATCGCGCGCCACACCAACGCCTTCAAGATCAACGAAGACGTGGTGATTCCGCTCGATCGCATGGGCGAATACACCGACGCCATCGAGCGCATCAACATCGAGCTTTCCACGCGCAACAAGCTGCGCCTGCTCGACGAAATCGAAACCTATCTGCAGGGCGAGCTGCCACTGGGCAAGGTGGAGCATCACGACGACGTCGAGCATACGCGCGAAGAAATCCTCGCCCGCCGCACCGACGACGCCATTGCCGCACTGCGCGGTGTGCGCGAACGCTGGGGCTGGCTGCTGAACAACCTCGACGCGCCACTCTCGCAAAGCATCGAAACCCTCGATCGACTTGGCCTGGGCGAGCTGGCCGACACGCTGCGCCAGCGCCTCGTCGAGCAGCCCGACGCCACCGTCTTCGACGTCGTGCAGGACCACACGATCCGCATTTCCTGGAAGACCGAAGTGCGCGCGCTCATGGAGCGCCTCTTCGCCGGCGCCGACTGCGCCGCCGTGCTGGCCGGCATCCAGGCCGTGCACGACCGCGTACTGAAGAGCCGTGTGTTCGTTGCCCTGCACATGCACGCCGGCGACGGCAACGTGCACACCAACATTCCGGTCAACTCCGATGACTACGGCATGCTGCAGGAAGCCAACGAAACGGTGGCGCGCATCATGCAGATCGCCCGCAACCTCGACGGCGTGATTTCCGGTGAACACGGCATCGGCCTGACCAAGTTCGAGTTCCTGACTCAAGACGAACTGCAACCCTTCCAGGACTACAAGCGGCGCATCGACCCACAGGGCCGCTTCAATGCCGGCAAGCTCATGCCGGGCGCCGACCTGAGCAACGCCTGGACCCCCAGCTTCAACCTGCTGGGTCACGAGTCGCTGATCATGCAGCGCAGCGAAATCGGCGACATCTCGCACGCGATCAAGGACTGCCTGCGCTGCGGCAAGTGCAAGCCGGTGTGCGCCACCCACGTGCCGCGCGCCAACCTGCTCTACTCGCCGCGCAACAAGATTCTGGCCACCTCGCTTCTCATCGAGGCCTTCCTCTACGAGGAGCAAACCCGTCGCGGCGTCAGCATCAAGCACTGGTCCGAGTTCGAAGACGTGGCCGACCACTGCACGGTTTGCCACAAGTGCTACAACCCCTGTCCGGTCGATATCGACTTCGGCGATGTCTCGATGTCGATGCGCGCGCTGCTACGCCGCATGGGCAAGAAGTCTTTCAACCCCGGCACCACGGCGGCCATGTTCTTCCTGAACGCCAAGGATCCGCGCGTCATCAAGGCCACCCGCAAGGGCATGATCGACCTGGGGTACAAGGCCCAGCGCATGGCGCATGACCTGCTTGCCCCCACCGCGCGCAAGCAGGTATCGGCACCGCCCGCCACCGTGGGCAAGGCGCCCATTCGCGAACAGGTCATTCACTTCGTGAACAAGCGCATGCCCGGTGGCCTGCCCACGCAGACCGCGCGCAAGCTGCTCGACATCGAAGACGCCCGGTACATTCCCATCATTCGCGACCCGCGCGCCACCTCTGCCGAGACCGAATCGGTGTTCTATTTCCCCGGCTGCGGTTCAGAGCGCCTGTTCTCGCAGGTGGGCTTGGCCACCCAGGCCATGCTGTGGCATGCCGGCGTGCAAACGGTGCTGCCGCCCGGCTACCTGTGCTGCGGCTACCCGCAACGCGGCAACGGCATGGAAGATAAGGCCGAGAAGATCATCACCGATAACCGCGTGCTGTTCCATCGCCTCTCCACCACGCTCAACTACCTCGATATCAAGACCGTGGTGGTGAGCTGCGGCACCTGCTACGACCAGTTGGCCGGCTACGAATTCGAGAAGATCTTCCCCGGCTGCCGCCTGATCGACATTCACGAATACCTGCTGGAAAAGGGCATCGACATCCATGGCATTGAGGGCACGCGCTACGTGTACCACGATCCCTGCCACACGCCCATGAAGCTGCAGGACCCGATGAAGACGGTAAAGGCCCTGGTCGGCGACAGCGCCATCAAGACCGACCGCTGCTGCGGCGAATCGGGCACGCTGGCGGTCACCCGCCCCGATATCTCCACACAGGTGCGCTTCCGCAAGCAGGAAGAGCTGGCCAAGAACACCCGCGAGATCCGCGCAGACGGTTTCTCGGGCGAAGTGAAGATGCTGACCTCCTGCCCCTCGTGCCTGCAGGGCATGTCGCGCTACGAGGAAGACACCGGCATGAAGGCCGATTACATCGTCGT
>JAEZGR010000004.1 GCA_023437255.1 Pseudomonadota bacterium
CGGCTTCCGTTTCGCCGGGAAAACCGACGATGAAGTCGGAAGACAGTGTCATGTCGGGCCGCGCCTGACGCAGGCGGCGCACGATCGACTTGAATTCCAGCGTGGTGTAGCCGCGCTTCATGGCTGCCAGAACGCGGTCGCTGCCGGCCTGCACCGGCAAGTGCAGGAAGGGGACCAGTTTGGCCAGCTTGCCGTGCGCCTCGATCAGGCGGGTGGTCATTTCCTTGGGATGCGAGGTTGTATAGCGAATGCGTTCGATGCCGGGAATCTCGTGCACATACTCGAGCAGCATCGCAAAGTCGGCAATGCCGCCGTTCTCGTCGAGAGCGCCCCGGTAAGCGTTCACGTTCTGCCCCAGAAGGGTGACTTCCTTCACGCCCTGATCGGCCAGGCCGGCAACTTCCACCAATACGTCTTCAAAGGGCCGCGAGACTTCGGGGCCGCGGGTGTAGGGCACGACACAGAAACTGCAGTATTTGCTGCAGCCTTCCATGATCGACACGAACGCCGTGGGGCCTTCGACGCGGGCCGGTGGCAGGGCGTCGAACTTTTCGATTTCGGGGAAGCTGATGTCGACCTGGGCATGGCCCGAGCGGTGGCGACGGGCGATCAGCTCGGGCAGGCGGTGCAAGGTCTGCGGGCCGAAGACGACATCGACAAAGGGCGCGCGCGAGACAATGGCTTCGCCTTCCTGGCTGGCGACACAGCCGCCTACGCCGATGACCACCTCGGGGTTCAGTTCCTTGAGGTGACGGACACGGCCGAGATCCGAGAATACTTTTTCCTGCGCTTTTTCACGCACCGAACAGGTGTTGAACAGGATGATGTCGGCTTCTTCGGGCGTGTTCACCCGCTCTGCACCGTGGGTCTGGCGCAGGACGTCGATCATCTTGTCGGAGTCGTATTCGTTCATCTGGCAGCCGAACGTGCGCACGAAGACCTTGCGTGGCTTGCCGGCGGGTGCCGGTGCAACGGGCGTGACGGTGGGCTGGGATTCAGCGCGTACGGAAGGCGCGCGGGGTTCGGCAGGCGCCGACGCGCCCGCGGAGGGGCGCTTGACGGAGATTTCTTGCATGGTTTGGGCCGTGACGGGTGTTTATCCCGGGGGCATCAGAATTCAGGGGAGCCGGTATTGTAGCGCGCCGGCTCGCAACGCTCAGGCGATTTCGGCGGCCGGATCGTCTTTCTTGGGCGCCTTGACCAGATCCTCGCGCTTGACGCCAAGCCACATGGCAATGGAGGCAGCGACGAACACAGAGGAATAAATACCGAACCAGATCCCGATGGTGAGGGCCAGCGAGAAATTGTGCAGGGTGGGGCCGCCGAAGAAGAACATCGACAGCACCATCATTTGCGTGGAGCCGTGCGTGATCACGGTTCGGGAAATGGTCTGGGTGATGGCGCTGTCGATCACTTCGCGTACGCTTGTCTTGCGTTGCTTGCGGAAGTTTTCGCGGATGCGGTCCATGATCACGACGGACTCGTTCACCGAATAGCCCAACACGGCAAGCACACCGGCGAGCACCGACAGCGAGAATTCCCACTGGAAGAACGCGAAGAAGCCGAGGATGATGACCACGTCGTGCAGGTTGGCCACCACGCCGGCCACCGCGAACTTCCATTCGAATCGAAAGCCCAGGTACACCATGATGCCGATGACCACCACCAGCAGAGCCATGAGGCCGTTCTCGACCAATTCGCGCCCCACCTGCGGGCCCACGAATTCCACCCGACGCAGCTCCACGTCGGGGGCGGCGGCCTGCAGGGCGCTCATGACCGCCTCGCTCTGCATGGCCGAGGTTTCGCCTTCGCGTACCGGCAGGCGAATCATGACGTCGCGCGAGGTGCCGAAATTCTGCACCTGGAAGTCGGAGTAGCCCAAGGCGCCAACCGCATTGCGGACCTCGTCGAGCTGAGCGGCCTGCGGATAATTGACCTCGATCACAGTGCCGCCCGTGAACTCGATCGACAGATGGAAGCCGCGTGTCACGATGAAGAACACGGCCAGGGCGAACACCACGACACTGATGATGTTCAGCACCAAAGCATGGCGCATGAACGGGATGGTGCGGCGGATACGGAAAAATTCCATGGTTCTTGCTTACCTTTGTGCGGGCAAAGCCCTTGTCGTGATCAGTCCTTGGGCTTCCAGACCTGGCCAATGGAGATGCTCTGCAGCTTGCGTCGTGAGCCATACCAGAGGTTCACGAGTGCACGCACACCCACAATGGAAGAGAACATCGAGGTCAGGATGCCGATACAGTGCACCACGGCAAAGCCGCGCACCGGCCCGGTACCGAAGGCCAGCAGCGCCAGGCCCACGATGAGGGTCGTGAGGTTGGAGTCGAGAATCGTGCCCCAGGCGCGCTCAAACCCGAGCTTGATGGCCTGCTGCGGCGGGTGACCCGCCCGAAGTTCTTCGCGGATACGTTCGTTGATGAGCACGTTGGCGTCGATCGCCATGCCCAGTGTGAGCGCAATGGCCGCAATGCCGGGCAGCGTGAGCGTGGCCTGCAGCATGGAAAGGGCGGCGAGCAGCAACAGCACGTTGAACAGCAGACCCACCGTGGAAAAGAGGCCGAACAGGTGGTAGTAGAGGAGCATGAACACCGCGATGGCGATGAAGCCATACAGGGTCGAATCAAAGCCCATCTTGATGTTCTCGGCGCCCAGGCTCGGGCCGATGGTGCGTTCCTCGATGATTTCCATGGGTGCTGCCAGGGAACCGGCACGCAGCAACAGGGAGATATCGGCGGCGTCTTGTGCACTCATGCTGCCGGAGATCTGGACCTGCCCGCCGGGAATCTCGCTGCGGATGACCGGCGCCGTGACAACCTGGCCCTTGCCCTGCTCGAACAGCACGATGGCCATGCGGCGGCCGATGTTGTCGCGGGTGACGTCGCGGAAGATGCGCGCGCCCTTGCTGTCGAGGGTGAGGTTGACGGTGGGCTGCTGGGTCTGTTGATCACGGCCAGGCTGGGCATCTTGCAGGTTCTCGCCTGTGAGGATGACCTGGCGACGCAGCAGCAGCGGCCTGCCGTCGGTGTCGTTGAAGCGTTCGAGGCCGAAGGGCACCGTGCCCGCGGCCAGGGCCGCCGTGGCGCTGGGCGAGTCTTCGACCATGCGGATTTCGAGCGTGGCGGTGCGGCCCAGGATTTCCTTGGCCTTGGCGACGTCTTGCACGCCGGGCAACTGCACGATGATGCGGTCGGAGCCCTGTTGCTGAATGACGGGCTCGGCAACGCCCAGTTCGTTGATGCGGTTATGGAGCGTGGTGATGTTCTGGCGCAGCGCATTGGTCTGCACCGCGGTGATTGCCATTTCGCTGAGTGTGCCGCGCAGCGTGTAGTGGCCGCCCGCCTGACCGCTGGCGGTGAAGGTCATGTCAGGCATGGCGCGGCGCAGCTCAGACAGCGCTGCATCACGCTCGGCCTCGTTGTTGAAGGCGGCGCTGATGGCCAGATCGCTGCGTTCGACGCCTGCCAGCGGCACCCGAGCTTCACGCAGCACCGTACGCACTTCGTTGGCGAGCGTGTCGTAGCGGCCGGTGAGCGCGCCACGCATGTCGACCTGGAGCAGGAAATGAACACCGCCGCGCAGGTCAAGACCCAGGTACATGGGGTGCGCGCCGATGGCCGACAGCCACGAGGGCGAGGCCGAGAGCAGGTTCAGCGCCACCGTGTAGGTGGGGTCTTGCGGATCGGGATTCAGCGCACGCTCGATGATGTCTTTGGCGCGCAGCTGGACGTCGGTGGAGTCAAACCGCACCCGGACGGTGCCCGTGGGGCCGGTTTGCTCGAAGAAGGCACCGGTGGTTTGAATGCCGTTGTCGCGCAGCAGCCCTTCGACCCGATCGAGGGTGGAGACATCGACCTTGACCGTGGATTTGGCCGGGGCTATTTGCACCGCCGGCGACTCGCCGAAGAAGTTGGGAAGGGTGTAGAGCAACCCGATGATCAGCGCTACTACAACGGTCAGGTATTTCCAGAGAGGATAACGATTCATGCTCGGTCGGGCGGAAGGACAGAAAAAACCCCAAGCGGCTGCCCGGGGTGCAGGGCTCTGATCAGAGCGTCTTCATTGTGCCCTTGGGCAGTACGGAAACAACGGCGTTGCGCTGCACGATGGCCTCGACGGGCTTGTCGGCGAGGGAAGCGACCTCGATGGTGATGTAGTTGTCGCTGACCTTGGTAATGCGGCCGAGCATGCCACCCTGGGTGATCACCTCGTCGCCCTTGGCCAGGTTCTCGACGAGCTTTCGGTGTTCTTTCTGACGCTTCATCTGCGGCCTGATCATCAGGAAGTACAGAATCACGAACATCAGAATGATGGGCAGCATGCCCACCAGCGCGTTTTCACCGCCGGCGGCCTGGGCGAGGGTCATTGGCAGGGTATCGATGAGGGACATCTCGGGTGCTCCTGTGATTTTTTTGGGAATAACTCTTTATTGTAGCGACATGGCGGGCGAGTGCGTCGCCTTGGTGCTCATTCGATACCGCGCGACCTGTCGCGGGCAAAGTCGGCGCGCCAGGCCTCGAAGCGGCCTTCGGCGATCGCCTCACGCATTTCTGCCATGATCTGCAGGTAGAAATGCAGGTTGTGCAGTGTGTTCAGACGCGCACCGGTAATTTCATTGGCACGCTGCAGGTGGTGCAGATAGGCACGCGAGAAATTGCTGCAGGTGTGGCAGTGGCAGCTGGGGTCGAGCGGCCGCGTATCGTCACGATAACGCGCATTGCGAATCTTCACATCGCCGTAGCGTGTGAACAGCCAGCCGTTGCGGGCGTTGCGGGTGGGCATGACGCAGTCGAACATGTCGACGCCCCGGCTCACGCCTTCGACAAGATCTTCGGGCGTGCCCACGCCCATGAGATAGCGGGGCGCGTTCTCGGGCAGGCGCGGCGCCACGTGCGCCAGGATGCGCATCATGTCTTCCTTGGGCTCGCC
>JAEZGR010000097.1 GCA_023437255.1 Pseudomonadota bacterium
ATCTAATGTCGCTGACTACATCCGCAGCATGTCCGACCATCTCTGTTACGGACTGAGGGCTCGGCGGCATTATCCGACGCCGACGACAGAATATCGTGATGTCCTCTCACATCCGAGGAACCGCAGCGATGCATACTTCGAAGAGCATACGCGTGCGGGGATTCTTTACACCTTCGTGCTCGCTTGGCTTGCGATGATAGGGGATCAGGAGCGAGCAGAGCAGTTGCGCAGCACGCTGTTAGAGTGCGCTCCGCACATGACCCACCAAATCTGGATTCCCGACGCACGAACGGATGAGGTTTTCTGGGATGGTGATCGAGATCACGGGTTGTCGGTGCCTGGCCTGCCACTCAACGATTCGCTAGACGCTGTTTTGAGCCTACTGAACCGTGTGATGAAAGAGCATCCGCTGGATGAGCGAATAAGTGCTGTCCGAAATCACCTGACTCCAATATTTCTTATGGCCTGCCGCCATTATCGCATGCCTGTACCACCACATATTTGGCGAGGTCAGAAGCGATCATCGCCAGACAGCACCGTTTCTGATCAAGGAGAGGCGGATACAGGGGAGCGGCAGTCGCAAGGTGGATAATCTTTGACGTGGGCACGCTTCTGCCGGAGTACAGCCCAACAAAATCAGAGTTGAAGACGGCAGATTCCGATGCGGTCAAAGGTGGCTTTCGATCATGGTACTTTTCATGGCACCTTTCGTGTGAAAGATTCTATGATATTGAATTTAAATGTTTTTTTCTTTCTATCTATAACTGAGTGGGAGTGATCCCGCGTCTGGCGCCAAGCACCACGACAACACAACTAAGCCCGCATCACTGAACTGCACCCCAAAAGTTGGACATCAGTCCGACCTTTGGGGTGTTTTTCATGGCGAAGTACCGTGAGGAATTTAGTCCGGATCTTGCGGGCCGTGGCTGTTCAAATCATGACCTGTCGCCACTGCGCCCCGTCTACTTCACGTAAGCAAAGTGCCTGACGGACACCAGGGGCCAACCCTGTAATACTTGCACATACAAATAAATTGACTCCGCGGCGTCTTCACTTATAAGATTCATGTGCATGCATGCATATTAACTTCAACATTCAAGTCGGGTTTCGTAAGGAGTCATCATCATGAGCTGGTTGTATCTCGGCGTCGCCGTGGTTTTCGAAACCGCGGTGGCCATTTCCGCAGGCAACGCCAAGGGTTTCACGCATGGGGGCTGGACCGTGGCCACCCTGGTCAGTGGGGCTATCGCCACCTATTTTCTCAGTCTCGCCTTGCTCACCTTTGATGTCGGCGTGGGCTATGCGATCTGGACCTCGGTGGCCGGGGTGGCCGTGGTTCTTCTGGGGGCGCTGTTCTTTGGCCAGCGCCTGGGTCTGAACAAGTTGCTGGGCATTGCTTTAGTCATCGGCGGCGTCGTGGGGTTGCGCCTGAGCGGCGCTGCGTAACACGGTCTATTGAAAGGAGACGAACATGGCAGTTCAAATCGAAAGCGCCCACAGGGGTAGCGCAGGCGTGCAGGGCAAAGGCGGGGCGTGGCTCATGCTGCTGCTGGCCGGTGTATTCGAGATCGGGTATGCGTTAAGCGTGGCCGGCAGCAAGGCCTTTACGGTAGGAAAATGGTCGATAGCGGCGGGGGTGTTCTTTTTATTGACGCTTTATGCGCTCAGCGTCGCGCTCAAGAGAATTGATGTCGGCATCGGCTACGCGGTGTGGGCGGGCATCGGTTCAGTGGGCGCTGCGGCCTTTGGCAGTGTGCTGCTCGATCAGCCGCTGACCGTGGCGCAGGTGCTGTGGCTCGCCGTCATCATCGTTGGCGTGGTATGGCTCAAACTGGCCGACAGCGCCAAGCTCGGAATGTCCTAGCTTTTTTCAGGAAACACTTGCATGGTCATGCATGCGACAATGCGCATTACTGCGTCAGTAAGGGTGCAATGACCATGTTTAAGCAAAGCGACGCCTGGTTGAAGGTGGTTCAGGTGGTCTCGGCCGTAGAAGCCGAACTGGCCAAGACTTTGCAGGCGCGGCACGGCCTGGGTTTGTCGGAGTACCGGGCGCTTGAGGCGCTGGCCCGTTCCAGTGATTCCGAACTGCGCATGCAGGAATTGGCGGCCCACGTGGGCTTGAACCAGAGCTCCGTCTCGCGCATGGTGGAACGACTGGAGCGCGCCAACCTCACGGTGCGCGACCTGTGCCCTGCCGACAAGCGGGGGGTCTATACGGTGCTCACCCACGAAGGGCGGGCCAAGTTCGATGAGGCCCGGCCCGACTACGAGCGTGCGCTTGAGCAAGCATTGATACAGTTCGGGGCAGGCAAGCTGCCAGGTGCAATAGTCGCGCCCCGCGGCAAACGTTGACCCACGGCCGGCCCTACCCAGTGGGTTTGCCGGCTATCAGAGGCCATTCAGGCCGGTCGCGGCATGGCCGGGTGCAACAGGCGGCGCAGCCAGTCGCCGTGTTGCCGAACGGCCGGCTCCAGGTCGTTTTCCGTTGCCAATTCAAAACCCGAAAATTCGAACCCGGGCGCCACGGCGCAGCCTACCAGTGCGTAGTCCTGAGGGCTCGCCGGCTCGGCGGCAAACCAGCAGCCCGCAGGGACGACAGCCTGCATGACAGCCTGGTGGTTGACCAAGGGGTCACCAAGATGGTGTGTCTCAAGGCGGCCATCGGAATGCAGCACATGCAGCTTCAGGCCGTTCCCCTTGTGAAAGTACCAGGCTTCGTCTGCATCGATCCGGTGCCAGGCCGAGAAGGCGCCTTCTGCGAGAAGGTAAAGAATTGAGGTGAGTGCGCTTCGTTCGCCGGCGCGGTACCCCACTGCCTTCTCGGAACGGAACACCTCGCGGTAATAGCCGCCTTCAGGGTGGGGTTGCAGTGCCAGCGTGGAAATCAGGGTGTGCCAGGCCGGGGCCTGGGCGTGACTGTCTGCCGAGGCGGCATTCGGGCGGGAGTCAGAACTCAAAACGGAACCTCCGCTTGGCAAGTTTGCGTAAGCATCGTTATACCCGCTGGGGCCTTGCGCTTGCCAGCACCGCAGGCCAAGCGGATGCCCGTTTTGCTCACACAATGAACCGGTTCCACCGCCCATAGCGGCCATTGATGCGTCCGCGTGGCAGGCTCAGCGCGATCAGTGCCAGCCCGGCAACCACGCTTGTGGCCGTGTGCATTGTTCCCGCGTCGAACGCAAAGGGGGTGGCCAGCAGCGCAATCCCCAAGGGAATCAGCAGAAAACGCAGGGCGCGTGCTACCTCTGCCGCCGCCAGCGAGAGAGTCGTCAGCACCAGTGCGCCAATCACATGGTCGGCATGCGCCATCGTGCCGTCGGCGCCCAGCGTGACCCGCGTGAACATCAGCCACACGCCAATGAGCGCCGCGAGCGCCAGTGTCCAGGGCAGGGTGACACCCCCCTGAAAGATCTCTGCGGCGATGGCCGTGGGACGCCGATCGAACTCGTCTTCGGGCAGGGGTTTGGCTGACCCCGGGCGAGCATCTTCGCTTTCGTCGGTATCACCAAACAAGAAGACGCGCAGAAGGCTCTTGCCCGCCTGCACGCGGCGACGCAGGAATTGCAGGACCGCCAGCACCTCGTCCAATGAATAGGGTATCTGCAGCAGCATGGCCGCCGCACCAATCAATGCAAGGGTGCTCCAGGTGCCGATTACGATCGGCTGAATGATGACGAAGGTGATCGACACGATGCCCAGCGGGATGATCATCAGGCCGAACAGAAAGACGAGCCATGGCATGGTGCGCCAGCGCGCACGCGAACCGATGATGCCGGTAATGATCTCCAGCATGTAGGTGTAGCCGCCCAGCGCGGCGTCGGGCACCGGCCACGCCTGCGATACGCTCGAGGTAATGATTTCTTCGGTGCCGTTGCGTGGATCCGATGTGCTGCCCATGAAAAAGGGTTCCCACACAGAGTCGACATGCTCGAGCTGGTAGGCGGCCAGGTAGCGCGACACATACAGGCCCACGAGCGCCAAGGCCACGATGGGAATGCGCTGGGTCCAGGCCGAGGGGTTGTAATCCCATCCCGGAGGAATGTACGGTCCGGTCGTGCGGGCAATGGCACTCGGGCCGGGTTCCGGTTTGGTGGCCACCGCGAAACCCATGATCAGACCCCCGATGAGCGTATCCGAGAGATAGGCCGCCGCGCTGCTCGTCCAGAAGACAAATGGCAGCGCCATGACCAGCGCGCCAATCCCTGCACATATCCATCGGGCGAAATTCATCTGCCAACTGAGCGACAGCGCTGCGAACACGATCAGAAGGGCCCCCAGGCCAAGCTCCGACCACCGAAGCAGGGGCTCTTCGATTCCCAGCAGCACGCCCTGCGTCATGAGCCAGGTGCCCAGCGCCATGTTCACAAAGTGCGCCCAACGGTGTTGCGCATGTTCGGCCCGATAGATGGTTTCGTTTTCCACTCTCAAGGCCTCGCCACCGCCCTTGTCGTCCGGCGCATCGGTAATATCCGGCGGGGGCGTCATGCCGTGGCTCTTGTACCACCCGGCGGGATCGCGCCGTAGGGCCGCGATAATGGCTGGCAGGGTGTCTTTGAGATCGTGTTGCGCCCGCCAGCCGAGCAGCTCCTGGGCGCGCCGCGTGTCCAGCGCATAGTGGGCGTGTGACATGGACACCATGTAGGGGCGAATGAAGGGCTCCTCGCCCTGGTCCAGGGCGTCCGGCACAACAGGCTCCAGCTTGGCCTGCGCCCAGGCCCCTGCAGCCGCCACCGCCTTGGGCACCCGCAGCGTGGGCCAGTCTTGCTGGCCGTGCAGGAGATAACCGATCTCGTCCTGCAAGGCGTCGTAGCCGTAGCCCTCGGACTCACCGATCAGCAGCTCCACCTTGTCAGGAAGCAAGGCTCTGCGCTCGACCGCGCGACAGATGGCGTCGACCATGTCCTCGCGATGCAGCATCGACTGCCCCACCAGCGTGGACGAGGAATAAAAGTAGCTCTGGAAGTCGCGTTCGTAGATACGACCGATCTGCTGTGCCAAGGTGGGTACGACGCTCTCTTCGTCGTACACACCGGCAAGGCGCAATATGGCATAGGGCATCGCGCCGTGCTCGGCGCGGATCACTTCTTCGGCCTCGAGCTTGGATTGCGGGTACACGTAAAGCGGCCCGAAGGGCTGATCCTCGTTCAGATACTCGCCCGGCCGACACGGCTCGTGCACCAGCATCGTGCTCGCGTAGATGAAGCGTTCGACCTCGAAGTCGCGCAGGCCGCGCACGAGCCGGCGTGTGCCTTCGACGTTGACCGTTTGGTAGAGTGGGTTGTCTTCCCCACTGGAATCGAAGTAGGCGATCAGGTGAATGACCGCCGCAATGCGGCTGCCATGACGCTCGCGTATGGTTGTCAGCGCATCGGCGACAGCACTGTCAGAGGAAAGATCGGCGGCCACCATGGGAAAACCCAAGCCTTCGACCGCCTTGCGGTCCATGCCGACAATCCGAAACTCCTCTTGCAGTGCGGCCACGATCGACCGGCCGAGGTTGCCGGAGGCGCCGGTGATGATGACGATCGGTTTGGCCGTGCTCATGCCGGCGCCTTGAGGCGAACGCAAGGGCGTGCTTCTACATGGTCAACATGGAGCGATGTTGGGTCGGACTTATGGTGCCTGCCACGAGCTTGCATGCGTGTGACTCCCAGAGGTGGTGCCAATGGGCGTCAACGCAGCAAGCCGTGTTCCGTGTGTTCCTGTTTCGTGTTTTATTAAAAGCGGTACTGCAGGCCGGCCACGAAAAGATTGAACTTCTGGCGGCCCATGTTCACTCGCCATGTCGCGGTGGGCAGGTGCAGGCCGGGGTAGTCGGTGGCGCCAAAGGTATAGCTGGTGGAGTCGACCGTGAGGTAGCGGTATTCGGTGAAGAGAGACAGCTGCTTGTTCACTTGTGCCTTGAGCCCGGCCTTGATCTGCATGGCGAATGCCGAGTCAGAGGCGTCGGGGTCGGAATTGAAGTGATTGATGCCCGGCTCAGAAGGATTGGCGGAATCCGATCCCTTGATCGACACGAAGGCCACCCCCGCGCCTGCGCCAATGTAGGGTTGAACGCGGTCGGAATAGGGCGTGTCAAATGTGAAGACGGCGTTGGCCATGACCAGCCCCAGCGTGGTGGGTACCGTGACGTACTGCATGCCCAGGGCTTGCGGCCTGACCGGCATTTCGCCCGTAGGCGAATGTTTGCCGATATAGATGCCCTCGAGCTCTACCGCCGGCTTGACGGCCCAGTTTGACTGACCCAGGGCATGGCGCGGCCACTCGTAGCCCAGATGCAAGCCGCCCAGCGACACGCTGGTACTGCTGCTGGTGGAGCCTTTGGCATGAATAGGCAATGAAAACCGCTCATTGACGTGCACGGCGCCGCGCTGCTGCAGGCTGGTGGCGATGGATGCACCGACCCCGCCGAACGCGCCCAGGTAGACACCACCTTGGCCTGAAGTCTCGGCGGCCGCGCCGGGTGCCGCCGCTGTAGCGCAAAACAACGCTGCAAGGATATGCCTGGCTCGCATGCCGCCTCCTCGTGATGTGGTTTGCAATAGTTTATGTGTAAATCGTTACGCTGCGTACAAACCGTTGCGATTTAAGTGTCAAGCCGACCATTGACGACTGCGCAGCGCCGCCGGTACGGTTGCTCCGTTCAATTAACGGAGCGCGTCATGACCTCGCCCACCTTGCCAGCAGCAGACGGTCACCTACGTTGCCGGTGGTGCCTCGCCACCCCGGAGTACCTGCAGTATCACGACACGGAGTGGGGCGTGCCCGTGGCTGATGACCGGCGCCTGTATGAGAAGCTGTGCCTGGAGGGTTTTCAGTCGGGCCTGAGCTGGCGCACCGTGCTTGAGAAGCGCGAGAACTTCCGTCGTGCATTCAACGGCTTCGACTTTGAGGCGGTGGCCGAATTCAACGAAGACGATATGGCCCGGCTGCTGCAAGATGCCGGCATCATTCGCCATCGGGGCAAGATCGCCGCAGCCATCAACAACGCCCGGCGCGCTCGAGAGCTGGTCGAGCGCGAGGGTTCATTGGCCGCTTTTGTGTGGCGCTATGAGCCCGATCGCAGCGCGCATGTCGGCCCCTATCTGGAAAGCACCTCGCCCGAATCGGTGGCCCTTTCCAAGGAGTTGAAGAAGCGCGGCTGGCAATTCGTTGGGCCCACCACGGTGTACTCCTTCATGCAGGCCATGGGGCTCGTGAACGACCATGCCGAAGATTGCGTGATGCATGCCCGCATAGAGGCGGCGCGGGCGGCATTCAAGCGACCCACATAGCTCGGGCGTGCTTGCGGTAGAGGGCCGATTTCAGTCGGCCATGCCGAGCAGAATGACGCCGGTCATGAGCACCGCGCATCCGAGCAGGCGCACCGCGCCCACTTTTTCGCGCAACACCAGCATGCCCAACAAGGCGCCCACCATCATCGACATTTCGCGCGCCGGGGCGGCGAGGCTTAGCGGCGCGCCAATCTGCAGTGCAGTGAGCACCAGGATATACGACATGGGCGAGAGCAGCCCGACCAGCACGGCCAGCAGCCAGTGGCCTCGCATGCGTTCGCGTACCTGGTGCCGCCGTGCGAACACCCACGGCATGAGAATGACCACCCGCACCAGGTTTGCGCACCAGTCGAGAACCACCGGGTGAATGCCGAGCAGTTTGACCGCATACGCATCGACAACGGTGTAGCCCGAAATCGCAGAACCCGTGATCAGGCCCCATCGCAGGCCGCTGCGCGCGGCGTGTTGGCGGAATTTCGCCAAGTTGCCCTGAGTGGAGATGAGCAGAATGCCGCTGACGATGGCCAGGAGGCCGGCCAGGCCAAAGCCGGATGGCTTCTCGCCCAACAACAGGAACGCGCCAACGGTCGACAGCATGGGGCCGGTGCCGCGCGCGATGGGGTAGACCACCGACAGGTCGGCGACCTGGTACCCGCGCTGAAGAAACAGACTGTAGGCCAGATGTAGCGCGCCGCTCAGTGCGATGCAAATCAGGATGGGCAGCGTCCATTCTGT
>JAEZGR010000107.1 GCA_023437255.1 Pseudomonadota bacterium
CCGGAATTACCCGGCCATCTACGATTTCATGCCCTTGAGGCGTCTGCATCCAGCTGTTAGAAGCCAGAATCCAGAACGTGGAAACCAGCGTGCCCAGTGCCACCATGGCGGTCGAGAAAAAGTGCAGTCCAGGCCCGACACGGTTCCAGCCAAACAGCATGACCCCCAGAAAGCCCGCTTCCAGGAAGAACGCAGTCAGCACCTCGTAGGTCAGCAATGGTCCGGTAATGCTTCCGGCAAAGTCGGAAAATACACTCCAGTTGGTGCCGAACTGGTAGGCCATCACCAGTCCGGAAACCACGCCCATGCCGAAGTTCACGGCAAAGATCTTGAGCCAGAACTTGTACAGCCGCAGGTAGACCGCATCACCCGTTTTGAGCCAGAAGCCTTCAAGTACGGCCAGATAACTGGCAAGGCCAATGGTGATCGCCGGGAAAATGATATGGAAGGAGATGGTGAACGCGAACTGCAACCGGGCCAGCATCAGTGCGTCGAGTTCCATGCACCCTCCTGTATTGTGTTACGCCGCTTCAAACCAAACGATAACACCGCCGCAGGCGGACTGCCCACGGCGGTGTGATCATGAAGACAACGGGTACTGCCGATGCCCCATCAGAGATCGATGCGCTCGATCTTGGCACCTTCGACCGACACCCCGGCCATCAGGCCGGCATTGGTGAGCGCAAAGGCCACGACGGGCTCTTTGACGGTGGAAGTGTCGAGGCGGCCATTGGCGCCCACGGTTGCCACGGCCACGGTGGCGTCGACACCGGCGGTCCAGCCCGAGCTGTTGCGGAAGTCGGCAAGCGCCTGGTCGGTCATGAACAGAATGACGATGGCGCGCGACTGAGCGCCGGCCTGCAAGCCGATGGAACCCGAAGAGGTGGAGTAGTAGCCGGCGTTCTTGCCACCGACGCGCAACACACCACGGCCATGTTCCACGCCAACGATGAACCCGCCGCTGACGGCTTCGGGGAAAATCAGCACGCCCTTGGCGCGGTTGACCAGGTCGCGCGAATCGGGCACGGTGTTATACAGGCGTTCAAGCGTGGCATCGGCTGCATTATTGATGCCGGCACGCTGCTCGGCCGGTGTCGCATTCTGATTGGGTAGCGTGGTGGTGCAGGCCGTGAAGGCAAGGGCCGTGAAAGCCAGGGCGACGGCGGCGCCGGTACGACGTAAGGCATTGGGTTTCTTTTGCATGATTGTTCTCCAATTGAGGGCGCATAGCCCTAGCAAACCGCGTGCCGAAAGAAAAATTATCTAACGTTTATTGCACGGGCACCAGCCTTAAACCCGTTCTGCGTTCGAATTCCTCGTAGCTGATTGGCGCAGCCGCCGAGGCCTGCGCACTGTTCTCCTGCCAGTGAACCCAGGAGCGACCCGTCTGCGCGTCGTACACCACCTTGTACAGATAGCGGGGCACCGCCACGCCCCCGGGCCCGATGCGCTCGGGCGCGCCTTCGTACACCGGGCCGGTAAACACATAAACGTCGCCCGCTGCCCGCATCACGTACTTGCGCGTGTCGTTCTCGATCTTGCTCCAGGCCCCGCTGTTGTGGCGCTGATTCTGCGGCACCATGTTCGCCAGACTGAAGCTCTGTGCCATGGCAGCCGGCGTATGCATATCGGCCGCAGGCGCCATGTGGCCACGCGAGTAACCGGAATTGCGATAGTCCGCCAGCTCGGCCCGCTCTGCCGCAGGAATGCGGCTGTCGGCAAAGAAACGGTCGCTGCGCTGCACACTGCCCGCCTGCTGAAGCATCTGGCGGTTCAGGCGCTGGGCGACTAAAACCGGCGTCCGAGTGTCGCCATTATGCAAGATGGCGAAGGCGTCATAGCAAAGTTCACGCAATGAGGCACCCGCAGGCACCACGGGAGCCTTGCCCTGGGGGAAGAACTGCGGGCACGACGAGAAACGGGTCTGAACAAATTGGCCGGTGGGCGCCGCCGGGGTGAAGGCTGCGGGCACCTCGAAACCCAGCTGCTCCAGCACCGGTGCGATCGGTACGTGGCGGGCAAGCTGCGGCTGGAGTGCACAACTGGCAACGGCAAACGAAGCGGCGGCCGAGATGAAAAGCGCCTGTAGAAAGCGCCGGGGACTGCTGGTGCTACCGGTTTTGCTACGGGATCTGCTGCGGGGGGTGCTGCGACGACGGGACTTCTTGCTGCTCATGCGGCGTCATTGTAGGCCGCCGAGCGGCTCGGCATTACTCAATCAGCGTACGCTCAACAAGAGAGCAGCGACCGTTTGCGCAAATCTAGTCGCGAGCGAATCGCTGCAGCGCTTGGCATCACTCAGGAGCAGCTTGATTTCTGAAGTCGACTCGATTTCAGACATAAAAAGCAAAAACGCCACCCCGGTTTAGGAGTGGCGTTTTGCTTGAATTCGTTGGTGGGCCGTGAAGGGCTCGAACCTTCGACCAACGGATTAAGAGTCCGCTGCTCTACCAACTGAGCTAACGGCCCGGTACTGCTGAAAGATCGCTATTCTAAACCCGATTTTTTCTGTGCGTCAAGCGGGTCTCAGAAAAATTTTTACTTCTTCTTCCGGAAATCATCGTCACAGGCCTTCCACGACTGACCGGCCTTGCCAAAGGCCACGCGAAACGCGTCGAAGTCACCCGACTGGGTGGCGGTATCGAGCTCACGCACGGCGGCCTGGAAGTTCTCGGAAGCCTGACGGAAGCCATCGCGGTTGGTCCAGATGTCGCTGCGTGCCTCGCCGCCCTCATAGCCGGGCGCGTACGCGGGCCACGGCAGATCGGCCAGCATCTTCACCACATCGACGTTTGCCTGGGCAACCGCCTGATCAAACGGCACCTCGCGCTTGGCCATGGGCGCCAGGCGGCCAAAATGGTTGCCCAGCATCACCATGACTGCGCCACGGTACTTCACAGCGGCCTGCGGGTCGCGAAACGGCGCCTGCGCCTGCGAAGGTGCGGCAAGACCCATGATCAGAGTGCCGGCAACGGCCAGCATGCCCAGCGATTTCTTCATCTGCAGATCCTCATGGCTGAACTTTGAAAAGGAAAAGAATCAAATCTTGCCGGCAAGGTCGGTCGCCAGACCAATATAGCTGCGCGGCGTCATGGCCAGGAGGCGCGCCTTGGGCTCCTCCGGCAGATCCAGGCCCTGGATGAACTCGGCGAGCGCTTCGGCGGTGATGCCCTTGCCGCGGGTCAGCGCCTTGAGCTGCTCATAGGGCTGTGGCAGCCCGTAGCGACGCATGACCGTCTGAACGGGCTCGGCCAACACTTCCCAGCACGCGTCGATGTCGGCATCGATGGCCGCCGGATTGAGCTCCAGCTTGGCCAGACCGCGCAGGCAGGCGTCGTACGCAACAACACAATAGCCGAACGCCACGCCAAGATTGCGCAGCACGGTGGAGTCGGTGAGGTCGCGCTGGAAGCGCGAAATCGGCAGCTTCTCGGAGAGATGACGCAGCATGGCATTGGCCAGGCCCAGATTGCCTTCGGAATTCTCGAAGTCGATCGGGTTGACCTTGTGCGGCATGGTCGAAGAACCGACCTCGCCCTCCTTCAAGCGCTGCTTGAAGTAGCCCAGCGAGATGTACCCCCAAATGTCGCGGTTCAGATCGAGCAGAATGGTGTTGGCACGCGCCACGGCGTCAAACAGCTGCGCCATCCAGTCGTGAGGTTCGATTTGAATGGTGTGCTCGTTCTGGGTCAGGCCCAGGCGCTGCAGCACGCCCTTGCTGAACGCAGGCCAGTCGATTTCCGGGTAGGCGCTGGTGTGTGCGTTGTAGTTGCCCGTGGCCCCGTTCAGTTTGGCCAGGGGCTCCACTGCTTCAACTGCCGCAATCGCACGGCGCAGGCGGGCCGACACGTTGGCGAATTCCTTGCCCAGCGTGGTGGGGCTGGCGGGCTGGCCGTGCGTGCGCGAAAGCATGGGCTGGGCCGCAAACTGGCGTGCATAGTTGGCCAGCGCGGCGTCGAGCTCGCGCAGCTGCGGCAGAACCACCTGTTCGCGGGCCCGCGTGAGCATTAGCGCGTGCGAGGTATTGTTGATGTCTTCCGACGTACAGGCAAAGTGAATGAACTCCGCGGCGCGCGCCAGTTCGGCGTCGTCGGCCACTTGTTCCTTCAGCCAGTACTCCACGGCCTTCACGTCATGATTCGTGGTGCGCTCGATTTCCTTGATGCGCGCGGCGTCCTGTTCCGAGAAATCGCTCACGATGCCTTCCAGGCGCTTGCGCGCCCCTTCGGAGAACGCCGGCAGCTCGGGCAGGCCCGCATCCGAAAGACCTATCAGCCAGGCCACCTCGACCTCGACCCGGTGAGCCATGAAGGCGGCTTCCGACAGTGTGGTGCGCAGGGCATCGGCCTTGCGCGCATAGCGGCCGTCGAGCGGCGACAGCGCATTCAGTGTGGTAAGTTCGGAAGAGACGTGCATGGCGACCCACTCAGGCAAAGATTGAAAGAAATGCGGCGTCGAACGACGCCCTCGGCTCGGGGCCGAAACAGGCGGATTCTAACACCCCGCGCCTTGGCGGCTCCGCCAGGAAGCGCCAACGCGCCGTCAGGCGACCCGGTTTTCGCCCCCGAAATCAAGCGCAGACCGTTGTTTCCACGCATCAGAATTAAGGGCTGTCCTGCTATACTCTGCCCGCCCCCAACCCTCGAACGTTGCCATGAAACTGATTGGTTCGTTGACAAGCCCTTACGTGCGCAAAACCCGCGTCGTACTGGCAGAAAAAAAGCTGGAATACGAGTTCGTTCTCGAGAATGTCTGGGAGCAGGATTCCAAGATCCAGCAGTACAACCCGCTGGGCAAAGTGCCCTGTCTCATCATGGACGACGGCGGCGCATTGTTCGATTCGCGTGTCATCGTCGAATACCTCGATACCCTGTCACCTGTCTGTCGCCTGCTGCCCCAATCGGGCCGTGAGCGTGCCGCCATCAAGTGCTGGGAAGCCATTGCCGACGGCGTGCTCGACGCCGCTGTGGCCATCAATATCGAAAACAACCGTCGCGAGCCTCAGTTCCGCAGTCAGGCCTGGATCGACCGCCAGCATGGCAAGATCATCGCAGCGCTCGACCACATGAACCGTTCGCTCGAAGACCAGCCCGCCTTCTGCACGGGCGTCAACTTCAGCCTGGCCGACATTGCCGTGGGCTGTGCGCTGGGGTATCTCGACCTGCGCTGCGAAGACATCGCCTGGCGCCAGGATTACCCGCATCTGCAGCGGCTCGAAGAGAAACTGCGCACCCGTCAGTCCTTCGTGGGCACGGCACCCCCGCGCAACTGACCCAAAGATCGATCAATGCAAAAGGGCGCCGCGGCGCCCTTTTGCTTTACAGCACGCCGAACGCCACCAACGCCTTGTGCAGCATGTAGAGCGAGAGCCCGAACAGCAGCACCGCAAACACCCGCTTCAACGCCTTGACCGGCAGGCTATGGGCGCAGCGCGCACCCAGCGGTGCGGTGAGCATGCTGATCACCACAATGCTCAACAGCGTGGGTATGTGGATATAGCCGAACATGCCCGGCACGCCCGTATCTTGTGACTGCCCGGCGCTCACATACCCCACCGTGTTGGCCAAGGCAATGAAGAAACCCAGCGCGGCTGATGTGGCCACCGCATTGTGCATGGGCACGTTGCTGCGGACCATGAAGGGGATCGACAGAAAGCCGCCGCCCGCCCCCCCCCGCCCCGCCCCGGAGCCAATGCGCACGCCCATGG
>JAEZGR010000134.1 GCA_023437255.1 Pseudomonadota bacterium
CCTCTTGTTTGCGGCCCTGATCGCGGCAGGGGCGAGCGGCGGTTTTTACTTCGCCGGCGCGCTGTTGAATACGGCGCAAATGCTGATTCCATGGTTGCCGCAGGCCTGGCGCAGCGCCTTCCTGATGCTGTCGCTGGCAGGACTTCCCCTGCTGCTGCTGGGCGTATTCACCGTCGACCCGCCACGACGCAGCGTTGCGGCCGCCACCCCGCCCGGTGCTTCGCTGTGGCAGTTCTTCGCCTCCCGCCGGCAGACCATTCTTTGTTTTGTCGGTGCAGCAGGCTTCGCGGTCGTCGCGGTGCAGGCCGTCAACCACCTCATCGCGCTGGCGCTTGAGCGGCGCTTCGATGCCGACCCGAGCACCATCGGCCATGTCATGGGACTGATCGTCATGGCAAGTGCCATGGGTTGCCTGCCCGTGGCAGGCGTGCTCGACCGTGTTCTGGCGCCACGACTGGGCAGCCCTGTACGACCGCTGATCATGTGCGGCTGTACGGCGCTGGCGGCACCCGTTCTCATGCTGCTCGTCTGGATTCAGGATATCTCCAGCGCCTTCGCCGTCATCGCCTTCGTGTTGTTTGTGACCAGCACGGCCAACGCCCTGGTGCCGACCATGCTGCAGGATCTGGCCCCGCCCGGCCTGCGGGCACGCAGCTTTGCCGTCTGGAGCTTTGTCGTGTCCGTATTCGGCGCGAGCGGCCCATTGATGGCGGGCCTGTTGTCAGAGTGGACGTTTGACGGTGCGCTGGTCAGTTCGATTACGGCGGTCGCGGCACCTGTGCTGATCGTGTCCATGGTGTGCGCCTGGCGGCTCAGCGTACTGAGCCTGCAGCAACAGGGTGCGGCCTGGCCACGCCGAACTTGAACACGGTCAGCCGTGCTGTGCCAGCGCCACACAGCGGCGCGCAAACGCCCAAAGCAATGCCATGTGCGCAAGCGCCGCATTGCGATCATCGCTTTCCTGGTGACCGCTGTCGGGATTCAGTAGCAACACGGCAGGATTCCCGCTGCTGCTGCGTTCGCGAAGGGCGGCGATAAGCTTGGCGGGCTCCCAATATGGCACGCGGTCATCCTTAAGGCCGGCGGTACACAGCAGCGGTGGATAAGGCGCCCGCAACACGTTCTCGTAGGGAGAAATCGCCGCAATGTAGTCGTAAGCCTTGGCGTCTGCCAACGGGTCGCCCCAATCCGGCCGCAGCAGTGGCACCAGAGGGTGGTCGGCGTCGCTCATTGTGTTGAGCATGTCGACAAAGGGCACTTGAGCAATCACGCCCGCCCACTGCCGGGGGGCCATGTTCATCGCGCCACACACCAGCAGTCCGCCCGCTGAAACACCGTGCGCAACGATGGCCTGCGCAGCGGCGCGACCGGTTTCAACAAGATGCCGCGCACACGCGATGAAGTCGGTCATGGAGTTGCGCTTGTTCTCGCGGCAGCCGCCCTGATACCAGTGCCACCCCTTCTCGGATCCGCCGCGCACGTGTGCAATGGCGTACCGGAAGCCCTGGTCGACCAGCACACATGCAGGCAAGGAAAACACCGGCTCGCTGGAGATGCCGTAGGCCCCGTAGCCAGTGAGCAGCAAGGGCAAGGCATCGTCTGGTGCAGTCTCTGCACGCGACAACAGCGTGATCGGAATCCACGCGCCATCGTCGGCACGTGCGTGCAGGCGCTCCACACGGTAGGCGCTGCTATCGAAGCCGCTGAGCCTCGTCGCAGCCGCCACCTGCCATGCACCCGTTTGCAGGTCGATATCGATCCAGCGCGGCGGCTGGGCCGGCGTCTGGTGCGAAATTCGAAGATGTGAAGTGTTGTAAGGCTGCGAGGGAGCGAGTTCAATACTGTAGGCCGGTTCGTCGAACTGGATGACCGACTCCCGGCCGTCGCAATGCATCAGCACGATACGCGGCAGCTCCGCGACCCGCTCCAGCCGCACCAGCGCGGCTGCCAGCGGCAGGATCGCCATGATCGCCACGCCTTCGCGATGCGCCAGCCGTTCGCCACGTACCGAAAAGTCGGAAGGCTCAAGCTCCAGCAGGCGTCTGTCTGGCGCGCCATCGGCATTGGTCAGCATCAGCAGGGCGCCATTCCACTCACTGATCTCGTAGCGAACGCCGCGCTGCCGCCCGCGCACGGGTTTCGGTTCCATGGTCTCGGCATCAGTTGGAATCAGCCTCACCTCGCTGGTGTCGGGCCCCGCCAGGGTCAGTGACACATAGCCGTTGGCCGCCGTGCGCTCAATCTGCATGAACAGGGCCGGATCATGCTCTTCGTACACCAGCACTGTCTCGCCCGTCTCCCACGAGCTGCGGTACAGGCGTGTGGGTCGACTGTGCACATCGCGCCATATCCAGAACAGCCAGCGCGACGAGGGAGAAAACGTGAAGCCGCCATAGCCAAAGGCATCTGCTTCGACCAACACTCTTATTGCGCTCGTCGTCGTGTCGAGCACACAAATACGGTGCCGGTCGTCGCCACGAAGGTCTTCGGCCCAGGCGAAATAGCGGTTGTCGGGGCTGGGCTGATGCCCCGTGGCGCGATAATAGGCATGACCCCGTGCACGCTCACCTTCATCAAGCAGCGCCTGCACCGTCCCATCGGGTGCCACGCGCGTGAAGACACGATGCGCGTGGCCGGGAGGCTGCACTGCCTCGTAGCGCCAGCCCTCTGACGCGGAAGGCAGGGGATCGCCGGCCTGCACCTCATACTGCGCCATCAGCGCGTGAAGCCGCGCGGCGTCCGCGCCGAGCGGCGCCAGTATCTGGCGTGCGTAGCGGATCTCGGCCCGCAGATGCGTGCCCAAAGGCTCCGGCAGGTTTTCCAGGCTACGGCTGCCTGAGCCGTGAATGAACCGCATCCACGCGTAAGGGTCGACCCGCGTTCGACCCAGCTGCTGGATCTCATGGTGCACACGCGGCGCCGTGGGCGCGGGAATCGCCGGCCAGCCGGCTTCGGGGTTGTCGAAAGGAGTATCGCCAGGCATCAGGCAATAGTACTCAAACAATCGCCATGCCGCGGGCGTCTATAATGCCGTCTGGTTTCCATGGGTTCCCTAACCCCATCCATCAAAAAGGCCCTCCATGAGCTTCCCTTCCCTGCCGCAGTCGCGGGTTCCGTTCTATCTCGCGTTGCTGGTCGCGTTCCACGTCCTCATCATCATCGCCAGCAACTACCTGGTACAGATTCCCATCGACCTGTTCGGGTTTCACAGTACCTGGGGCGCGTTCAGCTTCCCCTTCATCTTTCTCGCCACCGACCTCACGGTACGCCTCATCGGTAAAGCGGAAGCCCGCCGGGTCATATTGCGCGCCATGGTACCCGCGCTGATCGCCTCGTACATCGTGTCGGTGATCTTCCAGGAAGGCAGCTTCCGCGGGCTGGACGCGCTGGCGGAGTTCAACACCTTCGTGTTCCGAATTGCCGTGGCCAGCTTCTCGGCGTATGTGCTGGGCCAGTTGCTCGACGTTCAGGTTTTCGACCGCATGCGACGCAGTTACGCGCAGTGGTGGATCGCTCCCGCGGCGGCATCGGTGTTCGGTCAGGCCCTCGACACGGCGGCCTTCTTCAGCATTGCCTTCTGGCAAAGCCGCAACCGTTACATGGCCGAGCACTGGGTCGAGATCGCAGTCGTGGATTACGTGATCAAACTCGGGGTGAGCCTGCTGCTCTTCGTTCCCATGTATGGTGTGGCACTGAGTGCGATTGTCAACGCCCTCAAGCGGCGCGAGGCGTTGAGCGCCGCCGCGTAGCGCACCGCCCATGCGGGCTGGATCACGCCTGGCAACGCAGCTACACTGGCCGGAACAAGGGCTGCGGCGGCCACCGCCGCAGCACCACACTGCCGCATTCACAAGGACGCAATGTGACCGATCTTTCCGCCTTCGGCATCACCCGCAAATGGCCCGCCCAACACCCCGATCGCCTGCAGCTCTACTCGCTGCCCACCCCGAACGGGGTCAAGGTGTCGATCATGCTCGAAGAGACCGGCTTGCCCTACGAGGCGCACACGGTCAGCTTCGAAACCAACGACCAGCTCACTCCCGAATTTCTTTCACTTAATCCCAATAACAAGATCCCCGCGATCATCGACCCCGATGGCCCGGGGGGCCAGCCGCTGCCGCTCTTTGAGTCGGGCGCCATCTTGCTGTATCTGGCCGAAAAAACCGGCATGTTGCTGCCCAGCGAGCCAGCCCGCCGCTACGAAACCATACAGTGGCTCATGTTCCAGATGGGCGGCGTCGGCCCCATGTTCGGGCAGCTGGGGTTCTTCCACAAATTCGCTGGCAAAGAGTACGAAGACAAGCGCCCGCGCGACCGTTACGCGAAGGAATCCAGCCGATTGCTCGGTGTGCTCGACACGCGCCTGGAAGGTCGCCAATGGATCATGGGTGACGACTACACGATCGCCGACATCGCGACGTTCCCGTGGGTGCGCAACCTGGTCGGGTTCTACGAGGCCGGCGAACTGGTCGGCATACAGAACTACCCCAATGTCACCCGGGCTCTGCAGGCTTTCGTGGCGCGCCCGGCAGTGGAACGAGGCCTCAACATTCCCCCCCGCCGCTAAGCGCCTTTCGCGGCGCGGGCATGTAAGGCAAACCAGAAGGAGTTTCGCCATGCCCGAGTTCCCGGCTCACGCCGCTGCGCGTGCCCCTGCCCTGCTGGTCGAACAATGGTTCAACACCGACGCGGCGCCCGAGCTTGAAGCGATGCGCGGCAAAGTCGTCTTGCTGCATGCGTTTCAGATGCTGTGCCCGGGTTGCCTGAGCCACGGGCTGCCACAGGCCGAACGTGTGCACCGCCTGCTGCGCAACGAGGGCCTGGTGGTGATCGGTTTGCATACTGTCTTCGAGCATCACGACGTCATGGGCCCCGAAGCGCTACGCGTGTTCATCCACGAATACCGCTGGAGCTTTCCGATCGGGGTGGATTGCCCCGGCAGCCGCGGCGGGCTTCCTGCCACCATGCAGGCCTACCACTTCGGCGGCACGCCCAGCCTTGCCCTGATCGACCGCGCGGGCCGTATCCGGCTGCACCACCTGGGCCATATCGACGACCTGCTGCTGGGCTGCCAGATAGGGCAGCTGCTGGCCGAACCCCTGGCTGAAGACGCGTCAGTTCAAGCCGAACGCGGCAAGGCGTAGGTACCGACGGCATGCGCCACGATTTCGTCGCTGCCTTCCGAGTACAGGCTGACCTCGCCCATGGCGAGCGTGCGGCCGAGCTTGAGCAACCTGCACTCGCCGATGATCGCCGCATCTGCCGAAGGCTTGCGCAGAAAGTTCACGTTCAGGTTGGTGGTGACCGCCAGCGCCACGTTGCCGATCTCGCCGAGTATGGCCACATAGAGCGCCACGTCGGCCACAGTCATGAGCACCGGGCCCGAGACGGTACCGCCGGGGCGCAGTTCATCGAAACCCACTTCGTGCCGCACGGTGGCACTACGATCGCCCACCGCGAGAATGCTGCATTTCATCTGGGGAAACTCGCGGGCGAGAAACGCCACGATTTCTTCTTTTCTTGTCATGTCGCCGAGCCGATTTCGTTCACACAATGCGGCGATACTTTTAACGCCGCCCGTCAAGTATAGCGATGGCGGGTGCACACGATGCCCAAGTTGCGCTACCTTTGTACTTCACATCACCGACATCGGCCCCAGGGGCACCCTGCCCTCAGCCCTGCTCATTGCGCTCACCGGGGCGATGCCAACACAAGGAGACCCGTTGATGACGATTCGACGCCGCTTTCCCTTAGCCGTAGCCGCCCTGGCCGTTGCCCTCATGGCCCCCCCCGTTGCCCAGCACAGCACCACGGACAACGTCGCCGACACCTTCGTT
>JAEZGR010000162.1 GCA_023437255.1 Pseudomonadota bacterium
AATCAGAGGCGTCCAGATCGGCCCGGGGGCGACGGCATTCACCCGTATGCCGCGCTCGGCCAGGGATTTCGACAACGATCGCGTGAAGGCCACAATCGCACCTTTGGTCGCTGAATAATCGATGAGACCGGGGCTGCCGCGATAAGCGGTCACGGAAGTCGTATTCACGATGGCGGCGCCAGAATCCATGTGCGGCAAGGCCGCTCGCGTAAGCAGAAACATCCCGAAGAAATTGCTCCGGAAAGTGCGCTCGAGCTGCTCGGTACCGATGTCTTCGAGGCGCTTGGCAACGTGCTGCTCGGCGGCATTGTTGACCAGAATGTCGATCCGGCCGAACGCCTGCACGGCGCGCGCAACAATCTCATCGCAGTGCGATTCATCGCCTATGTCTCCCGCCAGCAGCTCGCATCTGCGGCCTTCCGCCTGCACGAGACGTTGTGTCTCTTTCGCGTCGCCGTGCTCGTCGTAATAGCAGACCAGCAGGTCCGCACCTTCCTTGGCGTAGGCGACAGCCACTGCCCGGCCGATACCGCTGTCGCCCCCGGTGATCACCGCCACCCTGCCCTTGAGCTTGCCGGCTGCACGATAACGGTGTTCGCCGCTTTCTGGCTGGGGGTGCATTTCGGATTGCAGGCCGGGTTGCCGATCCTGCTGCTGCGGCGGCAGCGTCTGACTGTTGTCGGATGTCATGTGCATTCCTCCTGATTGAGAGGACATGCAGCAAGGGCCATTCCCTATGTTGAGCCGACCGGCTGCAGTTCCAGGCTGCGCCTGCTCTCGAAACAGCGCAACTGCCCGTCGACTGGGTCGCGAAACACCACCGAGCGGGCCAGCAACTGCAATGGGTTGCTGAAGTCGGCCGGATCTTCGCGCAACCGCATGGCCGGGTAGTACTCATCGTTGAGTATGGGCATGCCCAGCGCATTCATGTGGGCCCGCAGCTGATGCTTGCGCCCGGTACGCGGCAACAGGCGCAGGTGAGCGCAGCCGCGCTCGGGCAGCCACTGCAGCAGCTCCACCCGCGTTTCGGCGTTCGCCTTCCCGGGCATCTCCCGCATGATGAAGCCGCCGGGCACCTCTTCCAGGCGACTTTGGTACACGAGTGGAAAAGAGAGACTCGGGGGTGGAACCGCCAGCGCTTCGTACTCCTTGTCGACCTCACGCGATTGGAAGAGCGACTGGTAGCGGCCCCGAAAAGCCGGATCAACGCAAAACATCAGCACGCCGGCCGTATCCCGATCAAGACGATGCACCGGGCTGAGCGAGTGCAGCTCAAGCTCGCGACGCAGGCGCACCAGCGCGGTGTGGCGCAGGTAGCGCCCGCCCGGCGTGCTGGCCATGAAGTGCGGCTTGTCGACGACCAGCAAGCGCCTGTCGCGATATAGGATCGGCAGGTCGAAAGGGATTGCGGGTTCGTCGGGCACCTCGCGGTAATACCAGAGCCAGCGCTCCGAAACATAGGGGGCATCGGGCGATTGAGCCACCCCGTGTGCATCGACGATATCGCCGGCCTCGAGGAGCAGGCGCAGGACCTCGGGCGATATCCGTGGAAAACGCTCGCACAGGAATTCGTGCAGCGTTTTCCACGGCCCGCGGGTCAGCCAGACCCTGCTTGGCGGTATGCCGTCGCGTTCAGGCAGCACCACGACTTGACCGGCCGCCCGGCCGGTCAGGCCGCGGACTGTGCCACCCCGCCGGAGGGGTGGCGGCGCGCGCGCCTGCCCTGCATGACCCAGATGAGCAGCAGGATTGCGAAGGCCGGTACATAGACCCAGAACTCGGAGGGACGGGCCGTATTTGGGATTAGAATCTCTTCGACGTCCCAGCCCTGCTCCCAGCCCGCTCGACGGGCCGGGCTGCCAAAGCGCACGGCGGCGATCTGCACCATATCGCCCATCGCCATTACCGTCAGGCCGGCTTCCGAAAGCCGTTGACGACCAGCGTTGTCGCCCGTGGCCTCGCTGTTTTCCGGCAGTTCACGCAAGCCCACCGCAACGGTCTTGCGCAGATCATCGCCCTCGAGGTTCATGCCCGACAGCACCGCCACGAAGCGCCCGGTGGAGGGAAGCTCGCTGGCAATGCTGTAGATCTGCGACGCGGGTCGCGCCTCGTACTTGGGTGCCACGTAGTTCATGAACCAGTCGGGGCGGAACAGCGCAAACGTGACCAGCAACAGCAGCAACACCTCGAGCCAGTTGCACTTGGTGCGGAACCACGCCATGGTGGCCGCCGCGAAGACCATGGAGGCGGCGGTGGCGCCCACAACCACCATGAGCAGTTCAAACCAGCCCTCGACATCAATGAGCAAAAGCATGGGGTTGAAGATGAACATGAACGGCAGCACAGCGGTACGCATGGCGTATGTCGTACCCTGGATACCGGTTGCCAACGGGCTTTCGCCTGAAATGGCCGCCGCGGCGAACGTGGCCAACCCCACAGGTGGCGTGATGTCGGCCATGATCCCGTAATAGAACACGAACATGTGCACGGCGATGAGCGGGATCACCAGGCCGCTTTGCGCACCCAGTTCGACCACCACCGGCGCCATCAGCGTCGCCATCAGAATGTAGTTTGCGGTCGTGGGCATGCCCAGCCCCAGCACCAGACAAACGCCGGCCGTGAAGAACAGCATGAGCAGCACATTGCCCATAGACACCAGCTCGACAAAGGCGGTCATGCGCAGGCCGAGGCCGGTGAGCGTGATGGCGCCGACGATCAGGCCGGCGGTTCCGCAGGCGATGGCAATGCCGACCATGTTGCGGGCGCCTTCCTGCAGGCCTACGACCGCCTCTCGGAAGCCCTGGCGCAAGGGTTCGGCGATGGACTGACCACGGAAGAAAGCAATGAGCGGACGCTGAGTGACCATCTGGAACAGCATGGCCATGACCGCCCAGAATGCCGACAGACCTGCGGACAGCTGGTCGACCGACAGACACCACACCAGGATGCCGATGGGGATCAGGTAATACAGGCCCGAACGCACCGTAGGCCAGGGTTCGGGCCGTACCGGATTGGTGATGTTGATATCGGTGGGAAGATCGGGATTCCGCGCCGAAATGCGCAGCAGCCACACATAAAGCGCCAGCAGCAGTACCAGCATGATCGGGGTGGCCGCCCCACCTGCGACCGAACGCACGCCAATGCCGATCCAGTACACAAGCCCCATGACCACCAGCGTACCGGCGATGCCCATGCCCCAGCCCGCGAGCTTTTGCAGCGGCGTCTTGGGCTGACCCGTGGACATCATGGGCTGAATACCCAGCTTAAGCGCCTCGAGGTGGACGATGTAGAACAGCGCCACGTACGAAATGCTGGCCGGCAGCAAGGCATGCTTGATGATGTCGGTATACGGAATGCCCACATACTCGATCATCAGGAACGCGGCCGCGCCCATGACCGGAGGCATGATCTGCCCGTTCACCGACGAGGCCGTTTCAATGGCACCAGCACGTACACCGCCGTAGCCCGCCTTCTTCATGAGCGGAATCGTGAAGATGCCGCCCGTAACCACGTTGGCCACGGAAGAGGCGGAAACGATACCGTTCACGGCGGAGCTGACGACGGCCACCTTGGCGGGGCCTCCGCGCAGGTGCCCGAGCAACGCAAAGGAGACCTGCATCAAATAGTTGCCCGCACCGCAGCGGTCGAGCAGCGACCCCAGCAGATCGAAGATGAAAATGTAGGAAAC
>JAEZGR010000268.1 GCA_023437255.1 Pseudomonadota bacterium
TTCCTCGACCAGCGCTGCGTTCTGCTGTGTAACGTCGCTGAGCTGCAGCACGGCATCGTTGACCTGCGAGATGCCGGAGGTCTGTTCTGACGTGGCCGCACTGATTTCGCTGATGAGATCGGTCACCTGCTTCACCTCGGCCACGATACCGTCCATGGTATCGCCGGCGGTGTCGACGAGCTTGCTGCCGTCTTCGATCTTCTGAACGCTGTCGTCGATCAGGGCCTTGATGTCCTTGGCGGCCGAGGCACTCTTCTGTGCCAGGCTGCGCACTTCGCTGGCCACCACGGCAAAGCCACGACCCTGCTCACCCGCGCGGGCAGCTTCAACCGCGGCGTTCAGCGCCAGGATGTTGGTCTGGAAGGCAATGCTGTCGATCACGGAGATGATATCGACAATGCGCTTGGAAGACTCGGTGATCCCGGCCATGGTCTGCACCACGTTGTCGACGACCTGACCGCCGTTCTCGGCGGAGCGGCTTGCGGCCATGGCGCGCTGGGCGGCCTGGCGTGCCACATCGGCATTGCTCTGCACGGTACCCGCCAGCTCTTCCATGGCGGAAGCGGTCTGGGTCAGGTTGGCGGCCTGTTCTTCGGTGCGCTGCGACAGATCGGTGTTGCCGGCTGCGATCTGGCTGGCGCCGCTGGCGATGCTGTTGCTGCTGGCGATCACGGAGCCCACGAGACGGCGCAGTGAGGCCTGCATATGGGCCATGTGTGCGATGACACTGTTCTGCGCAACGCCTTCGGTATTGATGCGAACCGTGAGATCGCCCTGCGCGATTGACGCGGCGATTCCGGCTACTTCGGACGGTTCACCGCCCAACTGGCGCGAAATGCCGCGGGAAAGCAGGTAACCCAGCAGAAGGGCGAGAATGACGCCGCCGAGGGTCAGCACCGCGATCAGGATCTGCGCGGTCCGCTGTTCGGTCTCCATCTGTTCCTCGAAGCGTTGCGCGTTGGCGCGCTTGATCTGCAGGAGTTCGCCCATGAGGGCTTCGGCTTCATTAGCCTTGGGTCGGGCTTCATTCACCAGAAGCTCGCGGGCGCGCAGCTCTTCGGCCACGGTGCCCTGACGCAGCAGGTCGAGCATCTTCATGGCCGCGCTCTCGTAGTCGCGAATCAACCCGTGCAGACGCTGAATGCGCGCCTGGTTCTCGGCAACACGGAAGAACTTGCCGACGTCGCTACCCAGCGCCTGAAGCTCGCGGAAATGGCCCTGCAGCTGCTTGGCCGCACCGTCACGCTCGGCACCCGGGCCTGCGAGCAGCGCGCCACGCAGGGCCCGACCGGCAGAGCGCAGCTCGGAGTCGGCACGACCCACCTGATACAGACCTTGCAGCTCGAAGTCGTGCATCTGCGTGGCCATGCCACTCACGCGATTGAGAGATGTGAGCCCCACCGCGCCGATGATCGCAGCGATGATGGCCACGAATACGAAGCCGACCGTCAGTCGTGCACGTACCGTGAGACGGGAAAACCAGTTCATAGATCAACAATTCCGTCGAAGAAGTGACAGAGGACCGCCCGAGCGGAAATCGTCGAGCTCCCCAGCGGGGGATTCTAACTGGTTGTGTAAATTTGATAATTGAGGAACAGAAGGTAAGTGTTGTGGCAACTCTTGGTGTTGTAGGGGTAGCGCATCAACGTCCCGCACCGTACAACGCAAGATAGCGTTGCGCCATTGCCGCAGGATCATGTTCCCTCTGCACGTAGCGCTGCGCCTGTTCCACCAGCGTGGCACGCAGCGCCGGATCATCGAGCGCGCGCATCATGTTCGCGGCGAGCGCCGCTGCATCGCCCACCTCGCTCACCAGCCCGCGGCCGTCGGCCAGCAAGTCTGCCAGGCCCCCGGCGTTGGTGGCCACGACCGGCACACCGTACAGAACGGCGTCGAGTACGCTGCTGCCCAGCGCCTCGTGGCGCGACGACAGCACGAACACATCCATCAGCCGGTACAGATCTTCGATGCCTTCACGGAAACCGGCGAAGCGGTACACCTGCTCCAGGCCCAGTTCGCGCACCCGCGCGTGGGCGGCCTCTTCCAGACTGCCACCTACCCCCAGGTGCAGAAAGACGAAATCGTTGCGGCGCTGGGCCAGCGCATGAACGGCGTCGATCAGGGTGAGGGGGTCTTTTTCGGCGGTGAGCGCGGCAGCGGTGGCCAGCACCCGCCGGCCGTCCAGTTCATGCTCGCGCGCAAAGGCCTGCAGGTGATCGGCATTCAGAGGGCGCGGCTCCACGGCGCTGGGAATCACGACGACATCGAGCCCCAGGCGGCGCGGCTCGGCGGCTGCCGCTTCGCTGATGGCCACCAGCACATCGGCCTGGCGCCACTTCCACGCATTGCGACGCTCGTTCTTGGTGAGCGGAAACGCGGTGCGCCGCGTGAACACCAGGCGCGCCTGAAGCCAGGGCCGCAGCAGCGCCAGCCATGTCATCATCTGGGCCGTCTGGGCGTGCATCACGTCGTAGGAACGGCGCCGCGCCAGAAGGAATCGGCTCACGGCGGCAGAGGCATCGAATTCATGCACCGTGAAATCAAGTTCTGCCGCACGCCGGGCGAGCGCCTCGCCCTTGCGGGCAAGCAGTTCGACCTCATGCCCGGCCAGGCGCATGTGCTGCAGGGTCAACAGGGTCTGGCGTTCGCCGCCGCGCCAGCCACGCTCAAGGTTCATCTGCAGAATGCGCAAGGGACGGGATTCAGAAACGTGCATCAGGTGTCGGATCGAAATGGCGCATGACATTCACGGCCAGGGCGGCAAGTGCACAAAAAACCGCCACCCCTACGCCGAACGCCGCGCCGTGGTTACTGCTCAGCTGGAAGGCCACGCCTACCATTGCGGTGCCGGCCCCCTGGCCGAAGACACGCGTGGTGGCCTGCATGCCGCCGGCAGCGCCACTGCGATGGCGCGGCGCGCTGCCCAGCATGGCGCGATTATTGGGCGTCTGGAAGAAACCGAAGCCCACGCCCCCCGCGAACATGCAAACCATCAACCACGTGCGACCAGCGTCGCCGGGCGCCGCAAGAATGCCGACCAGGCCCAGCGTCATGACGATCGAGCCCAGTCCGCACAGAATCGCCACAGGGAAGCGCGCGGCAGTATAGGCCGACG
Organism: Pseudomonadota bacterium; assembly: GCA_023437255.1. GTDB lineage: Bacteria > Pseudomonadota > Gammaproteobacteria > Burkholderiales > Burkholderiaceae_B > Yanghanlia. The sequence goes on from JAEZGR010000268.1 coordinate 3,116, forward strand.
CCGGCGCCATCAGGGCACCGCCGATGGCCCAGGCGCCCAGGTACAGACCCACTTCTGCATAAGACGAGGAATAGGCCGCCTTGAAATAAAACGGCAGCGAAACGAAGGCCGCCATCTGGGCTGCGAAGAAAAACGCCGAGGCGCCCACCGCATAACCCACGGAGCGAATGCGCAGCAGGTCGACGGGAACCACCGGCGCAGGCTGCCCCCACGACCGACGCACCAGCACCCATGCCAGCAGGGCGGCCACCAGCAGGCAGAAGCCCGCCAGCACGGGGTCATTGCCAAGCGATTCCAGACCGAACAGGGCCATGGCGAACACCGCCGCACTCAATGCGCAGGCGAACCAGTCGAAGGGGCCCGAGCGCCGCGGAATGTCGGGCAGTTGGCGCAGGCCCAGGTAGCACAACAGCCCCAGCGGTATGTTCACGAGAAAAATGGCCTGCCACGAGAACCACTGCAGAATCAGCGCGCCCAGCGTGGGCCCCACCACGGCCATGATGCCCACGGTAAAGGCGTTCAGACTGATGCCCGCCCCCAGGCGGCTGAGCGGATAGGTGTTGCGCACGATGCCGCCGAACAGGCACATGAGCATGGCCGCCCCCAGGCCCTGGAAGACCCGCGAGCCGACCAGCTGCGCCATGGAGGAGGAAAGCGCCGACGACAGCGAAGCAATCAGGAACACCCCCATGCCGATGGCGAACATCACGCGGATGCCGATGCGTTCGGCCACCGCCGACAAGGGCAGCATGCAGCCCACCACGGTCAGGCTGTAGGCCAGCACCACCCAGACGGTCTGGCTGGCAGGAATGTCGAGCGAACGCGAAATGGCGGGCAGGGCCACGTTGGACATCGTGCCGTCGAAAACGGTAACCGTGATGCCCAGAATCATGACGGCCGCGGACCAGTACCGGCGCGGCACGGGCAGGCCGTCGGGAAGAGAGGCGCTTTCTGGTTTACGGGTCTCGGTGTCGACCCTGTCCTGCTGCTTCTGCGTCAATCGTGCTTCCTTTACCCCTACGAGCGCGCCTCACTCTTCATTCTTTTGCGGGCGGCGCCAGCTTTCGACGGTGACCTGCGCAGTGCGCGAAATGGTAAGCCGCTCCGCCGGCGCATCGCGCGTGAGCGTGGTGCCGGCGGCCAGCGTGGCGCCTCTTCCTACCTTGACGGGCGCGACCAGCTGCGTGTCGGAGCCGATGAAGGCATCGTCTTCGATCACGGTGCGATGCTTGTTCACACCATCGTAATTACACGTAATGGTACCCGCACCCACATTGACCCGGGCGCCGATGGTGGCGTCGCCGATATACGACAGGTGATTCGCCTTGGAGCCCTGGCCCAGGGTGCTCTTCTTGATCTCAACGAAATTGCCCACGTGCGCCTCCGGGCCAATGTCGGCACCCGGCCGCAGGCGCGCATAGGGCCCGAGCCGCGCATCGGCCGCCACCTGGGCGCCGTCGATGTGGGTGTACGCGTCGACCTCAGTGCCGGCACCGATATGGGCGTCACGCAAGACACAATGCGGCCCGATGCGCACGCCGTCGGCCAGTTCCACGCGCCCTTCGAATACGCAGCCCACGTCAATGAAGACATCGCGGCCGCAGACGAGTTCGCCGCGCAGGTCAAACCGCGCGGGGTCGGCCAGCGTCACGCCGGCCTCGAGCTGACGGCGCGCCTGTTCCTGCTGCCAGGCCCGTTCGAGTTGGGCCTGCTGCACCCGGCTGTTGACGCCCAGTGTTTCCCACGAGGCGGCAGGCTGGGCGGCACGCACCCCCACGGCGTCGGAAACGGCCAGCGCCACCACATCGGTCAGGTAATACTCGCCTTGCGCATTGTTGTTGGTGATACGCCCCAGCCAGTCGCGCAGGCGTGCGGTGGGTGCCGCCAGAATGCCGGTGTTCACCTCGCTGATGGCGCGCTCGGCCTCGTTGGCATCTTTGTGCTCAACGATGCGCTGCACGTCGCCCGCCGCATTGCGCACGATCCGACCGTAACCGGTGGGGTCGTCGACCGTTTCGGTGAGCAGCGCCAGCCCGTTGCCCCGGGCCTCGAGCAGCCGTGCGAGCGTTTCGGACTGAACCAACGGAACGTCGCCATACAGGACCAGCGTGGCGTCGGACCCGCCGTCGCCTTCGAGCAGGTGCGGCAGTGCCTGCTGAACCGCGTGCCCCGTACCGTGCTGCGGCTGCTGCAGCGCGAACACGAGATCGCCCTGCCCGCTGAAGGCGGCTTGCACCCGTTCGGCCCCGTGCCCGGTCACCACCACAATGCGGTCGGGCCGCAACTGGCGCGCGTTGTCGAGCACATGACCCAGCATGGGCTTGCCGGCAATGCGGTGCAGCACCTTGGGCGTGTCGGACTGCATGCGTTTGCCCAGACCGGCGGCGAGGATGACGATATTCAGCATGTAAGGTGATTCCAGTTAAAAACTTTGAGCGTGCGATGCGGTTCAGCCGCCGGACTTGCGGGCGGTGGTTTTCTTCGCCGCAGTCTTCTTGGCCGGTGCCTTCTTTGCGGCGGCCTTTCTGGCAGCAGCCGGTTTGGCGCTCGTTTTCTTGGCCGTCGTTTTCTTGGCCGTCGTTTTCTTTGCGGCGGACTTGCTAGCAGTGCCACCGGCCGCCGTCACCACCTGTTCCGCGGTGTCTCGTGCGGCA
>JAEZGR010000287.1 GCA_023437255.1 Pseudomonadota bacterium
GTGCACTCCTGACAACGCCAGAAGGGTTAACCCTGAAAATCGTTACTGAAGTTTGTCGTGGCACAAAGAAGGGCGAATACGCTTGCGGTCAAATGAAGCCATACACAAGACGTTGTACTCAACCACAAGGAGCAACCATGCAAGCGTTCCGTCCAACCGTTCTCGCCGCCGTTCTCGCCGCTGTGATGGGCGGAGTCCCCGCCTTCGCGACCTCGATCGATGATCTCGAGCGTGTAAAGGTTGATCTCGTCGCACCACCCATGGTGCATGCCCACGCGCAGACAGCGCCCAGCGAAAAGCCGCGCGTCGTTGAATTCACGATGACCATCGAAGAGAAGAAGATCGTCATCGACAATGAAGGGACGACCATGCAGGCCATGACCTTCAATGGCTCCATGCCCGGCCCCACGCTGGTTGTCCACGAGGGCGACTATGTCGAGGTGACGCTGATCAACCCCAAGTCGAACATGATGCCGCATAACGTCGACTTCCACTCGGCCACTGGCGCGCTTGGCGGTGCCAAGCTCACCGATGTGAATCCGGGTGAACAGGCAACGCTGCGCTTCAAGGCCGATCGGGCTGGCACCTTCGTCTACCACTGCGCACCTGAAGGCATGGTGCCCTGGCACGTGGTCGCAGGCATGAGCGGCACGATCATGGTGCTGCCGCGCGAAGGCCTGAAAGATGCCGAGGGCAAGTCCCTGAGCTACGACCGTGCCTACACGATCGGCGAGTTCGACCTTTACATCCCCAAGGATGAAAACGGCAAGTACAAGGATTACGCGACACTGGCAGAAAGCTACGGTGACACGGTCAAGGCCATGCGCACGCTGACCCCGACGCACATTGTATTCAACGGCAAGGTCGGCGCCCTCACTGGCGAAGGCGCGCTCAAGGCCAAGGTCGGCGAGACGGTGCTGATCATCCACTCGCAGGCCAACCGCGACACGCGTCCCCACCTGATCGGTGGCCACGGAGACTGGGTCTGGGACCACGGCAAGTTCCACAACCCGCCGCTGCGTGACCTTGAAACCTGGTTCATCCCTGGCGGTACGGCAGGTGCGGCGCTCTACACCTTCAAGCAGCCCGGTGTTTACGCCTACGTGAACCACAACCTGATCGAGGCTTTCGAACTCGGTGCTTCCGGCCACTTCGTGGTGGAAGGCGACTGGAACCACGACCTGATGACTCAGGTCAAGGCTCCCCACCCGATCCCCGAAAGCAAGTAAGTCGGCCTGGCCCGATGTGAACTCATAAAGGAGTCATAAAAAATGTTCAAGCGCTCAATTAAGTTCGCATCGGCCGCCATCCTGGCTGCGGGGCTGGTCCCTGCCCTGGCAACGGCGGCTGGTGAGACCACCAACCCTGCAGGTGAAAAGCTCTACAAGAGTGCCTGCCTGGCCTGCCACATGGCCGGCGTGGCCGGTGCTCCCAAGGTGGGCGACAAGGCCCGCTGGTCCGAACTTCAGCAAAAAGGCATGGACGCCCTCATGCAGACCACCATCAACGGCAAGGGTGCCATGCCTCCCCGGGGCGCCACGCAGGCCGACGATGCGACGCTGCAGGCTGCCGTGGAATACATGATTTCGAAGTCGCAGTAAGTGGCGCGCCCACAGGCGCGAGGCGTGCGGGGCGCGCTTCGGGTGGGCTCTCCCTGATCGGGAAAGTCCTTATCTTGCAGTCCTGATCACGTCGTTACACTGGGTCCGGTGCCATTGGCATCGGGCCTTTTTCATGTTTTTGCAGGCCCGGTATCCCTCATCTCGAACGAATAGGGGCAACAAAACATGAAGTCCATCCGCAAGACTCTGGCTTTCACTGCACTGGCGGCAAGCCTGTGCTTCTCGGCAGCGGCGCAGGCACGTGATCTGGTCATCGCACTGCGTTCCGAGCCCACGTCAATGGATCCGCAGTTCCATTCCCTGACGCCCAACACCCAGCTTTCCGAAACCATATTCGATCCGCTCGTGCGCACCGATGCGGTTGCCAAGCCGGTACCTGCACTGGCCGAGTCCTGGTCTGTCGACGGCGACACCTGGACCTTCAATCTGCGCAAAGACGTCAAGTTCACCGATGGCACGCCCTTCACGGCCCAAGACGTGATCTTCACCTATGACCGGGTGCCCAAGGTGCCCAACAGCCCCTCTTCGTACGCGCTGTACCTCAGCAGCATCGACAAGGTCGAGGCGGTCGACGACCACACCCTCAAGATCACCACCAAGGGCCCCTCACCGGTCCTGCTGGCCAACCTCACCATGGTGCCCATCCTGTCGAGCAAGGCGGCCTCCGGCCCGGCGCCCGAGGGCAAGACAACCGTCGAGCTGAACCGCGGCGAAGGCCTCATCGGTACGGGGCCTTACAAGTTCGTGTCCTGGAAGCGCGGGGCCGAGATCGTGCTCGAGCGCAATGACGACTACTGGGGCGACAAACCGGCCTGGGAACGCGTGATCTACAGGCCCATCACCAACCCAGCAGCGCGCGTGGCCGCGTTGCTGGCGGGCGACGTCGACCTCATCGAGGATCCGCCCACCGACGACCTGCCCAAACTCAAGGAAAACAAGAACCTGCATGTGCAGGAAACGCCTTCGGTGCGCGTGATCTACATCGCGCTGGTGCAGGGTGACGAGGTACCCGCAGGCATGGAAGGCACTGACGGCAAGAATCCGCTGCAGGACCGTCGCGTGCGCGAGGCGCTGTCGCTGGCGATCGACCGTCAGAGCATCGTCGACCGTGTGATGGGTGGCTCCGCCATGCCGGCAGCCAACCTGCTGGCGTACCCGGCCTTCGGTACTTCCGAAAAGCATTCCAAGGCTGCGGCCGCCGATGTCGAACGCGCCAAGAAGCTGCTGGCCGAGGCGGGCTACCCCAACGGTTTCACGCTCACCTTGGGGTCGCCGGCGGGTCGCTATACCAACGACCAGCGCATCGCGCAGGTCGTGGCGGCCATGTGGGCGCGCATCGGCATCAAGGCCAACGTCGAGACCATGGCGCCGGCCGTGTTCTTCAAACAGCGCAATGGCTACGCCTTCAGCACCTATCTGGCCGGCTGGGCGGCTTCGTCGGGTGAAATGCTCAACCCGCTGAATTCACTGGTCGTCACCAAGCAGCCCGATCGCGGCCTTGGCACCACCAACTGGACCAAGTACTCGAACCCCGAGGCCGACAAGCTGGTGCTCGAGGCCTCGCGCACGCTCGACGACGACAAGCGTGCTCAGCTACTGCAGCAGGCCGGCGACTTGTTCATGGAAGATTACGCAATCCTGCCACTGCAGTTCGAGATGTCTGTCTGGGCCATGAAGAACGATATGCGCTACGACGGCCGGGCCGACCAAATGACGCTGGCTCAAGACATGAGGCCCGCCAACTGAGCGAGCGCCAGTGTTAGCCACCATCATCCGTCGTTTTCTTCAGACGGGGCTCATTGTCCTGATCATGTCGGCGCTGGTGTTTGCGGCGCTGTACATGATCGGTGACCCCGTCCTGATGATGGCGAGTCCTGAGGCCACCGACCTCGAGCGCGAGGCGATCCGGCGCAATCTGGGCCTCGACCGGCCGTTGTGGGAGCAATACGGCATCTTTCTTTCCAAGGCCGTTCACCTCGATTTCGGCAACAGCTTCCTCACCGGCGAATCCGCCATGCATCTCATTCTCGAGCGCATGCCCGCCACGCTCGAGTTGGCCACCCTTGCCATGTTTCTTTCCATGGTGTTCGGGGTGCCCCTGGGCATTTACGCCGGGCTGCACCCCGAAAGCCTGATCTCGCGCGGGGTGATGTCCGGTTCCGTGCTGGGGTTTTCATTGCCGAACTTCTGGGTCGGCCTCATGCTGATCATGCTTTTTGCGGTGATGCTGGGCTGGGTGCCGGCGGGGGGGCGGGGGCCGGTGGAACAGTTCGGCCCCATTGCACTGAGTCTGTTCAACTGGGAAGGCCTCAAGAATCTGATCCTTCCCGCCACGACCATTGCCGTGGCCAAGTGCGCGCTCATCATCCGTGTCACGCGGGCAGCCACGCGCGAATGTCTGCCGCAGGATTACATCCGATTTGCGCGCGCCAAGGGCCTGCGCGAACGTCGCGTGCTGGGTGTGCACCTGCTCAAGAACATCATGATCCCCATCGTCACCATCGGCGGGCTCGAATACGGGCAGGTGTTCGCCTTTGCGGTCGTTACCGAAACGGTGTTTTCGTGGCCGGGCATGGGCAAGCTGCTGATCGATTCGATCATCAATCTTGATCGCCCGGTGGTGGTGGCCTATCTCATGCTGACCGTCGTGTTCCTGGCCATGCTGAACCTGGTGGTCGACATAGGCTATACCTTGCTCGACCCGCGCGTCAGGCTGGGAGGTGCGGCGTGAGCGGCATGTTCGATCCCGCCAACAACCCTGCCGGCGTCGCGCGGGCGGGTGCTGAGGTCGCCGCGGGCGCCAACGGCATGACCGAGCCGGTTGTCGACGCCATTGCACTGCAGGCCGGGCCCGCCGGCCGCTGGCGCCGGTTTGCCGCGCAGTTTGCGTCCAGCAAGTCGGCAGTGGTCGGCCTGATCGTACTGATCCTGTGC
>JAEZGR010000321.1 GCA_023437255.1 Pseudomonadota bacterium
TTCCTGGCCTGGATGGGCCAGGAATCGAACAGACGCGTGATTACTGAACGAACGAGAACTCGCCCACTTTACAAACGTCAACGTTGCGCTGCACGACTACATCGCCGTCTTCGAACTCGCCCTTGAAGTCGAATTTGCAGGCGCCAGTCCCGTCATCGATATCGATCACCAGCGACGCACCCGGCATGATGACGTCGTCACCCAGGATGTCTTCTTCCCAATCGTCGGTCGATGTACGCGAGGCGTAAAACGCGAAGAGCGGCGTCTTGGTCTTGTTAATGACCTTGACCTTGCGATCAGCGGCCACCGCGGCGTTTGTGCCAGCCAATGTGACGACAGCGATAGCGGACATCAGGAGAATACGCTTAAGCATAAAGATTCCTACAGGAACGTTGAAGAAACAGGGCTGCGCACGCGTTGCCGGGCTTTACCGGTATTGAAAGATGGCGCGAGGGCATCACTTCACACTGTACAGTTTTGCAAATATTTGCAACATCCCTGGAATTGGGTAATTTTCATCTAGGCCTCAAAAATCCCGATTTTCAGGGATGACAGGCAGGGTTCAGCCGCTTACGATGCCGGGACTGCGGCGTGTCGGCCGCTGTCTGGAACTTGCCGACACCACGTAAATGGGCGGCGCTGAGCCAGCGCCGATTCGGCAGATCCATAACGACTACCTATGCGCACTTCCCTTACCGAGCTTCAGGCCGTCCTGCCGTCTCCTGTGCTGGTGGTAGAAGACGAACCCCTCTTGCAGCAGCGTCTGCGTGGCATCTTGCTGCAGCTTGGCTATGCGCCCGACGCATTGTTGTTCGCCGCCAGCCTGGGCGAGGCCCGCGCATGCCTGGAAACGCAGCCCGTCACATTGGCGCTGGTGGATCTGATGCTGCCCGATGGCAGCGGGCTTGATCTGATCGCCCAAATGCGGGCAGAGACACCAGAAATGGGCATTCTGGTGGTGTCCGCCTGGAGCTCCGAAGAGTCCATCCTGAATGCGTTACGTGCAGGTGCGACAGGCTATGTCCTCAAAGAACGCGACGACATTGAGGTTTCGATGTCGATACGCAGTGTCTTGCGGGGTGGTGCGCCGATCGACCCTTTCATCGCCCGCCGGATTCTGCAGCTGCTGCCACTGGGCAACGCGGCAGACGAACGCCCTGTTGCGCCTGCCTCGGCTGGCCCTCGGTCCACGGAAGCGTCAACGTCAGCGGTACGCTCCGCTGAATCAGCGCAAGCGCCTCTTCGGCCCGATGTCGGCGCTCAACTACCCGCCTCGACTTCGGTCACGAACCACGCCGTCGCACAAGGCGAATCTCTCAGCGAGCGCGAAGGCCAGATTCTTTGTCTCGTGGCCGACGGCCTTACAAATCGGGAAATCGCCGAGCGGCTTTTCCTGTCGCGCCACACGGTTGAAAGCCACATCAAGCGCATCTACCGAAAATTGGCGGTGTCATCGCGCACCATGGCAATACGTGCAGGGCGCGCGCGAGGAGTGATCGAGTGACGCGTCTGCTGGCCGGGTGGCTGGCGTTGGTCGGATGCTGGTTGGGGCTGGTGGCACTGCCCGCGTGGGCCGACGTCCCACCGGAATGCACGCCACATGTGCTGTCGATCACAGCGGCTCGTGCCGAGACACCCGACGTGGGCCGTCCTGTCGTCGGTTGGGAGCCGGTGGAACTGCCCGACATCTGGGTGAATCGCTGGCCAGGGTACGAGGGATCGGTGTGGTACCGCATCGATTGGGAGCGCGGGTGCGTGCACCATACACCGCCCCAGGCAAGCCAGCCCGTGGGGTTGAGCCTGGGCGGAATCAGCATGGCGGGCGAAGTCTACGTCAACGACGACCTGCTATGGCGCGACGTCTCGCTGACGGAGCCTTTGTCGCAGTCCTGGAATATGCCGCGCCGCTGGCTGCTGCCTGAGTCCGCCCTGCACGAGGGCGTCAACACGATCTGGATCCATGTGATCGGGCTGGCGACCTACACACCCGGTTTGGGGACTTTCTTCCTCGGCCCCGCGGCTCAGTCCGAGGAAATTCACGCCGCCAATCTGTGGCGCCAGCGGAATGTCCACTACATCGCCCTGGGTCTTTCGGGCGCAATGGGCTGCATCTACCTGGTGGTCTGGTGCTTGCGGCGTTCGGAGCAGGCGGTCGGCTGGTATGCCCTGATGTCATTGTGCTGGGTACTGTACCTGTCCACCATTTTGGCGACCGATGCATGGCCGTTTGCCAGCATCCAGGCGCACTCTCGTTTGAACAACATCGCGTTTGTTCTGTATGTGATGTCGTTCTGCCTGTTCACCTGGCGCTTCGGTGCGCAACACCTGCCCCGCACGGAAAAAGCGCTCCTCGTGGCAACAACGCTGGCGCTGCTGGTGTCACTCACCGCCCCGCGTCCGGCCATGGAGCTGGTCTGGGCCATTTTCGCGCTGATTTTCCTGGGCAACTGCCTGCAGTTCCAATGGCATGCCTGGCGGACACGGGATCCCCAGCATATGCTGCTGGCGCTATGCTGGCTGATCTTTCTGGTGGTCGGCGTCCACGATGCAGTGGTGATGCTGAAGGGCTGGGGTGCACACGAAATGTGGGGCGCGGTGACGAGCCCGATCACGGTACTGCTCATGGCATTGCTGCTGGGCGGGAGACTGGCTTCGAGCATGCATCGTATCGAGCACTTCAACCAGGAACTGCAGGAATATGCAGCCCAAGCGCGCTCAGAGCTCGCGGAGGTCCTGGCCCGCAAGCACCAGGAGGCGCTTTCTCACGCCCGGCTGCGCGAGCGAATGGCCATCGTCCATGACCTCCATGACGGGCTGGGCGGCAGCCTGGTCCGCAGCATGGCCCTCGTGGAACAGTCAAGAGAGCCTTTGTCGAACGAACGCATGCTCTCGTTGCTGAAGGTGCTGCGCGACGACCTGCGTCAGGTGATTGATTACGACTCGAGCGCCAGCACGGTTGTGCCCGAAACACCTGTGCAGTGGATCGCGCCTTTACGCCATCGCTTCACTCGCCTGTTCGATGAGCTGGACATACGGATCGCCTGGGATGTGGCGGACCAATGGCGCACACGACCGAGCGCACTGCATTGTCTTGGCCTGGCCAGGTTGGTCGAAGAAGCACTGTCCAATGTCATCAAGCACAGCCGGGCACACTATGTTCGCGTACTCTGTGAACAGCCAGAACCGGACCTGCTGCGTGTAGTAATCGAAGACGACGGCGTGGGCTTTGACCTGCAGGCCGTTCGCGACGCCGGACTGGGTGTGGGCATGCGCAGCATGGCGGCCCGGGCGGAACGCCTGGGGGGCGAGTTGGTGGTAACGTCTGGCAACGGGGGAACTGTGGTACAGGTGGTGGTTCAGCTCGACCACTTCAATGGAAAGTAGCCACCCCATGGACAAAGACAGACTCCACCAGTTGACTGAGCTCACTCTCGCACACTACGAGCGCAATGCCGATGCATTCTGGTCTGGCACGCGCGATCACGACGTCAGCCAGAATATCGACGCCTTGCTGAGCCACATCGAAGCGCCCGCGCCGTATGTGATTCTTGATTTCGGCTGCGGCCCCGGTCGCGACCTCAAAACCTTCACTGCTTTGGGTCACCAGGCGATCGGCCTTGAGGGATCCGCCCGCTTCGTCGAGATGGCGCGCCAGAATTCAGGTTGCGAGGTATGGCACCAGGATTTTCTCGACCTCGATCTGCCTGTCGAGCGCTTTGACGGCGTGTTTGCCAACGCGTCGCTGTTCCATGTTCCTACGCAGGAACTGCCGCGCGTGCTGGGCGCATTGCATCGAACGCTCAAGCCCGGTGGTGTGCTGTTCAGCTCGAACCCGCGCGGGCACAACGAAGAGATATGGAATGGGCAGCGCTTTGGCGCTTACCACGATCTTGAGGGGTGGCGAAGCCTGGTCACGGCCGCAGGCTTCGTGGAACTGACGCATTACTATCGACCGGAGGGCCTGCCCCGCGAAGAGCAGCCCTGGCTGGCAACGGTGTTCCGCCGGGTAAGCTAGCGCGCGCAGACCGGCCTCACGCCGGCCCATTTTCCGCACCATACACGAGCCTGCCATCGACCACCCTTGCCGGGCTCGTCATGGGGTGCAGCACGACGTGGTCGTGATCCATGATGTGCATGACTCGCACGCCCTGCACACACAACTGGTCCGCGATCATCGATCGGTGGCAGCGCCACCAGACGGCCTCGGCACACATGATGGCCGTTCGCTTCTCCTCGGACACAACCAGCAGATCCGCCAGCGCTGCTTTGAACTCCGGCGTCTCCATGTAATCGGCATACCCACGAAACGACTCGTTGCGCCATGCCGTATTCATCGAATCCGCACGAGGGCGGCGTCTTCCGCCGAGCGCCTTGAACCACGCGTATGCCACGCCAGGCTCCTTCAGCGCATCCTTGAGAGCGTCCTGACCAAAATGAGGGTACTTGCGCGAGCCGGGAAAGCTGCGCACATCAGCGATGCGCTCGATGTCGTGGCGCCTCAACAACTCGAGAAACTCATCGAAAGTACGAGTAGAGTGACCAATAGTCCAAAGCGTGTGTGCCATGCTGTATTCGGAGCAACCAGCGGGCCAGCGTCCGGTACACAATTTTCATACTCGTAATGCGTCTGCGCAACCGCCGTTCAACGTGCAGGCCCTGGTGCCACGGTATTGCCAATAAGCATGAAGCTCGGCCGCCAGCCCCGTTCACAGGCCGGGCCAACGCATTCGCCCGCATCTTCCTTGAACAGTGGGTGACGTTTCCCCGCTATATCGCGTACCGACTGGGGCGCGCGCTGCGCCACTGAACATGCGGCACGGCGGTTGCCAAGCTGGAATCCCCACCCCGGCAGCCGCATCATGAATCGAGCAACCACCCGCAAGGCACAACGCATCCTGAACGAGCAGTTCGGCATTACCGATTTGCGCCCCGGCCAGAAAGAAGTCATCGACCACATCATGGCGGGGCATGACACGCTGGCCGTCATGCCCACGGGCAGTGGCAAGTCGCTGTGCTACCAATTGCCGGCCCTGTGCGTATCCGGTGTCACCGTCGTCGTCTCCCCGCTTATCGCACTCATGCAGGACCAGGAAGAAAAGCTGGCCGAACTCGGCGTCAAGACAGCCGTCTTCAACAGCACCACCCCCGCGGCCATACTGCGCGAGCATCTTGAAAGTGCCGCCCGGTACCGGAACTCGGTCTTCATGACAACGCCGGAACATCTGTCCAACGAAGACTTCATGACCTGGCTGAAAGGCCATGAGGTGAGTCTTTTCGTGGTCGATGAGGCCCATTGCATCTCGCAGTGGGGTCACGATTTTCGTCCCGCATTTCTCGACATCCCCACAGCGATTCGCGAGCTTGGCTTCCCTCCGGTGCTGGCGCTCACCGCCACTGCCACCGACGAGGTGGTCCACGACATCGGCGCACAGCTGGGGCTGCGGGCGATGTGCGTGATCAAGACGGGCGTGTACCGCGACAATCTCGATTACGCCGTGCGTCAGGTCACCGGTGAAGAGGAGCGCCAGGAAGCATTGCTGGAAATGCTGCAGGAGACGGATGGTTCCTCGATTGTGTACACCGCCACCGTCAAGGCCGCTACGACACTGCACGCGCTGCTCGCCGAAGCCGGCCTTTCTGTGGCGCTGTATCACGGTCGCCTCTCCAAGGGCACGCGTTCCGAGAACCAGGACGCCTTCATGTCGGGGAGGGTACGTATCATGGTGGCCACCAACGCATTCGGCATGGGCATCGACAAGCCCGACGTACGTCTGGTGGTGCACGCTCAGATTCCCGGTAGCGTCGACGCCTATTATCAGGAGTCGGGGCGCGCCGGCCGCGACGGTGAGCCGGCGCGCTGCGTATTGATCCATGAAGAAAAAGACAAACGGATCCAGCAGTTCTTCCTGATCAACCGTTACCCGTCCGAGGCCATGGTGGAGCAGGTCGTGGAAGCCCTGGCCGCTACAGACAAGCCCATGGCGTTTGACGCGCTGCGTAACGCGGTGCCCGACGCGCCCTTGCGCAAGTTACAGGTCGCGCTGAAGATGCTCGGTGACGCCGGCCTGGTCGAGAAGAACGGGAAACATCTCTTGCTGGTGCCCTCTGATGACCCGCGTGCCCGCGCGACAGTGGCTGCGCAACAGTACAAAGACCGCGAAGCGCGTGACCGGGAGGTGCTCGGCGCCATGGTCGCCTATGCCCGTAGCGGTCAATGCCGTTGGCAGCTGCTGCTCGAGTACTTTGGCGACACACCGCAGTGGGATCGATGCAATCATTGCGACAGCTGTCGGCATGCGCGCGACGCCGAGGTGCTGGCTCACCAACTCGAAGACCAGCCCTCCACGCAAGCCGAGCCCGAGGTTGCGCGACCCCGCTTTGAACCGGGCGATCGCGTCGCCGTCCGCCGTCATGGCGCCGGCGTGGTTGAAGC
>JAEZGR010000039.1 GCA_023437255.1 Pseudomonadota bacterium
CAACTGGATCGTGTCGCCGCAGTTCTTCGACATCCGCCTGCAGGACGGGCGCCTCTTCGGCAGCGTCATCGACGTCCTGAACCGCGGCGCGCCGGTCGCGCTGCTGTCGATCGGCATGGTCCTCGTCATTGCGCTGCGCGGCATCGATCTCTCCGTCGGCGCCGTCATGGCGATCTGCGGCGCCATCGCCGCGAGCCTCGCCGACACGCACCCGCTGCCGGTGACGCTCGCCGCTGCCCTCGGGGTCGGCCTCCTGTGCGGGCTGTGGAACGGTCTCCTCGTCGCGGGGCTCGGCATCCAGCCGATCGTCGCGACGCTGATCCTGATGGTCGCCGGACGCGGCATCGCCCAGCTGATCACCGAGGGCCGCATCGTCACCTTCACCGATCCGGCGGTTGCGTGGATCGGCGGCGGCTCGGTGCTCGGCGTGCCGACGCCGGTGGCGATCACGGCAGTGATGCTCGTCGTCACGCTTCTCCTCGTGCGCGGCACGGCGCTCGGGCTGATGATCGAGGCGACCGGCGGCAATCAGCGGGCAAGCACGCTCGCCGGCATCGGCACGCGCGCCATGACGATCGCCGTCTATGTCTGGTGCAGCCTCTGCGCCGCCATCGCCGGCGTCGTCGCCGCGGCCGACATCCTCGGCGCGGATGCGAACAATGCCGGCCTCTGGCTCGAGCTCGATGCGATCCTTGCCGTGGTGATCGGCGGCACGTCGCTGTTCGGCGGGCGGTTCTCCATCGGCCTCGCCGTCCTCGGAGCGATGATCATCCAGGCGATGAACACGGGCATCCTGCTCTCCGGCTACCCGGGCGTTGGGGTCTTCGGTGAAGATGGCGTCGAGGATGGCGTCGGAGATCTGATCTGCGACTTTGTCGGGGTGACCTTCGGAGACAGATTCGGAGGTGAAGAGAAAATCACTGTTTTGTGCCACAGCGGTTCTTCCTGTAGTAACACTGGACGGACCAGCAGGATTAGAAGGATGCGTTGCACCTCCGACCCTGCGCGATGCAGTGTACTCAGGGCGCGACGCTTTAGCGGTTTTTTTCGCATCGTTTGAAGATGCCATCGCTCCGCAAGTTGTCGGTTAACTCAGCGATAGACCGCATTTTAAGCGAAAATAGCCTGTTACTCCCACATGACACTTCTGCAACAGGGTTTTTCGCATACATGGTTTCGGTCTTGATCAGGCTTTTGGCACTGCTGCCGCTGCCCGTGCTGCACGGGCTGGGGCGCATGCTGGGCCGCATCGTGTACGCGCTGCCCGGGCGGTACCGCGAGCGGCTGCAGCGCAATGCCCGTCAAGCCGGGTACACCGATCCGGGTTTCGCTCGGCGGGCGGCGGGCGAAACCGGTGCCATGATTCTCGAAACCCCCAAGGTCTGGCTGCAGACCGCTCAATGCGTGCGCAAGGTGGTGAGCGACACCGAATACATTGCCACCGACGCCATGGCAGAAGGGCGTGGCATTCTGTATCTCACCCCACACCTTGGCTGCTTCGAGATCACCGCACGCTACATCGTGAAGTACGGGCGCATCACGGTCATGTATCGCCCCCCGCGTCATGCCGCGTTCGAACCCCTGATGGAAGCCGCCCGTGCCATGCCGGGGCTGCACACCGTACCAGCCACACGCCAGGGTGTACGCGAATTCGTGCGTGCCCTGAAACGGGGCGAGGCCGTGGGCATGTTGCCCGACCAGGTGCCGGGCAGCGGCGACGGCGTGTGGGCACCCTTCTTCGATCGCCCCGCACTCACCATGACCTTGGCGGGCAAGCTCGCCCGGCAAACCGGCGTGGCCGTTGTCGTGGCTGCCGCTGAAAGGCTGGCGCGCGGCAAAGGCTGGCGCCTGCATTATCTGCGCCTTCCGGAACCCCTGCCCGAAGACTCGCAGGCGCTCGCCCTTCTCATCAATCAGACCATGGAAACACTGATCCGGCGCTTTCCGGAACAGTATCTGTGGAGCTACAACCGCTACAAGGTACCGGACGACGCACCGCCGCTACCCAGCCAACCGACTGCATGATCAACAAGCTTTCTTTATTGCGCGCCCTGTTCGCGTATTTCGGGCGCTGCGGCTTTCGCACGCGCCGTCGCTGGGCACGCACTCTGGGCTGGCTCGCACCGCGCCTGATGCGTTCGCGTGCACACATCGTGCGCACCAATCTCGCACTGGCGTTCCCGCAGCGCTCGCCACAAGACCGCGAGGCGTGGCTGCGACGGCATTTTCAACTGCTTGCCCAGTCGGTCGTCGATCGCGGTCTGCTGTGGTTCGGCCCCGAAGAAAAGATTTACGAGACCCTGCCGATCAACGGGCTTGAACACCTGGAGAAGCTCCTGAACGAGAAGCGGCGCATCATCATGCTGGCGCCACATTTCATCGGCCTTGACGCCGCCGCCACGCGCCTGACGCTGTATCTGAAGGATTCCGCGACCATGTACACCCGTCAGAGCGATCCGGCCGTCGACCAAGTCGTGCGCGACGGGCGCGGGCGCTTCAACACAGTACATCTGGTGAGTCGCCACGACGGGGTCCGTGGCCTGATCCGTCACCTGCGCAACGGCGTGCCCATCTACTATCTGCCCGACATGGACTGGGGCCTTGCGGGTGCCGCCTTCGTGCCCTTTTTCGACGTGCCGGCCGCCACGCTGCTCACCACGGCGCAGATCGCTGGCAACTTCGATGCCGCGGTGGTCCCGATCATGAGCCGCCTCGACCCCCGCACGGGTCGCTATCACGTCACGGTGTTGCCGCCGCTCGAAGACTTCCCGGGCGAAGACGACCTGGAGACCGCCACTGCCCGCATCAACCGCCTGATCGAAGACTGGGTGCGCCGCGATCCCGCTCAATATTATTGGGTGCACCGGCGCTACAAGACCCGGCCTGAAGGCGAAGCGCGATTCTACTGAAACACCGTTGCCGCTCCGTATAATGCAGACATGATGTGGACCTTCACGAAAATGCACGGTGCCGGCAACGACTTCGTCGTACTCGACGGCCTGAGTCAGGCCATCGACATGACGCCCGAGCGCGCACGCGCGCTGGCGGACCGCCACTTTGGCATCGGCGCCGATCAGATCCTGCTGGTCGAGGCACCTTCGCACCCCGAAGCCGATTTCCGCTACCGCATATTCAACGCCGACGGCAGCGAAGTCGAACACTGCGGCAACGGTGCACGCTGCTTCGTTCGTTTCGTGCACGAAAAAGGCCTGTCGCGGCGTAATCCCTTGCGCGCCGAGATCTGCACCGGCCTCATCACCCTGCACGAGTCTGAGTCCGGCGAGGTCGCCGTTGACATGGGCGTCACACGCCATGGGCCGGAAGCCGTCAACTTCGACAACTCGGGCCTTGAGTCTTCGATCTGTGGCGACGACACGCTCTGGCATCTGCCTCTACCAGAAGGTGGAGACATTCTTCTGTCACTGGTCGGCATCTCCAATCCGCACGCCGTGCAGGTTGTCGACGACCTCGCGAACGCGCCGGTCGGCACCGTGGGTCCCTATATCGAATCGCATCCCCGCTTTCGCCAGCGGGTCAATGTGGGCTTCATGCAGGTCATCGATCGCAACACGATCCGCCTGCGCGTCTATGAGCGCGGCGCGGGCGAAACCCTGGCCTGCGGGACAGGCGCCTGCGCGGCGGCAGTGGCCGGCATCCGCCGCGGCCTGCTCGAGTCGCCCGTGCGCGTGCACACGCGTGGCGGGCCTCTGCTGATCTCGTGGGAAAACGAACATCTCACCATGACGGGACCCGCCGCAACAGTGTTCAGCGGCAGCGTCGACGTCGACGAGCTCGTGCGCCAACACCGTTTGCGCGCGCAACCCTGACTCTTTGCAAGGATCCAAGCCATGACGCAACCGACGCTCACGCCGGAGTCGATCGCCCACTTCCTGAAAACGAATCCCGAGTTCTTCCAGGAGCACGCCTCGCTGTTTGCCGAGCTGCGCGTACCGCACCCGCACGAAACCCGGGCCATTTCGCTCGGCGAGCGCCAGATTCTCACATTGCGCAACCGTTGCAAGGAACTCGAGTGGAAGCTGGCCGGCCTGCTGCATAACGCCACCGGCAACGAACGCATCAGCCAGCAGCTCATGCAATGGTGTTGCGACATGCTGGCCGAAGACGATGCCTCGCAATTGCCGGCCCTGATTGTCGAGCGGCTGGAAGGCATATTCGAACTGCCCTCAGTCGTACTGCGGGTATGGGAAAAGGAAGGCCCCGTGCCTTATGTTCAGGAAATCGGCGATGCCCTCAAGCTTTATGCCGAATCCCGCTCCACCCCCTATTGCGGCCCGGCCGACAAATCACCGGCCGCAGAATGGCTGGGCGCTTCGGCCAAATCGCTGGCCTGCATCGCCCTCCGTACCGACGCCGGGCAAGCGCCCTTCGGCATGCTGGTGCTGGGCTCCGACGACCCGGAACGTTTCACCGAAGACATGGGCACCGACTTCCTCGAAACCATCGGCCGCCTCGCATCGGCGGGCCTGCAGCGACTGCCGGACCGCGTGGTCGCCGACCTGGCGTGAAGCATGGCCACGCTGGCGCCGCCCATGGCCGAATGGCTGCAGCTGCTGAGCGGCCAGCGCCGTTATTCCAGCCACACACTGGCGGGCTATCGGCGCGACCTGCTGCTGCTGTGCACCACCCTGGGTGACCAGCCGCTCGAATCGCTGAGCGAGGGACACGTGCGCCAGGCGGTGGCCCGCCTGCATGCTGCCGGCCATCATCCTCGCAGCCTTGCCCGCATGCTGTCTGCCTGGCGTGGGTTTTACGCGTGGTGGGCACCGCGTGTGGGGCTCGCCGTGAACCCCGTCAGCGGCATCAGGGCACCCAAGGCTTCACGGCCGCTTCCCAAGGCACTTTCCGTCGACCAGACCCAGTCATTGCTCGACCGCAGCGGCCTGCCTCCCCCCGCCTCGGCTGTGGAATGGCGCGATCAAGCAATGTTCGAAGTGCTGTATTCCAGCGGCTTGCGACTGGCCGAACTGGTCAGTCTCGATGTGCGGGCGGTACGCACCCCCACCCATGAGTCGGTCAGCTGGATCGACCTCGATGGGGGCGAAGCCGTGGTGCGCGGCAAGGGTGGGCGCACGCGCAGCGTGCCCCTGGGCCGCAAGGCAACCGAGGCGCTCAGGCAATGGTTGCGATTCAGGCCTGAGCTCGAACGTTCGCCGCCCCTCTCCGACGCAGACGCCGCCGCCCTGTTCCTGGGTGTCAGGGGTGCGCGCATTTCGCCCCGGGTGGTCCAGAAACAGCTGGCCGACCTGGCCGTACGCGCCGGGTTGCCCGTGCACGTTCACCCGCACAGCCTGAGGCACAGCTTTGCCAGCCACCTGCTGCAGTCGGCGCAAGATCTGCGGGCCGTTCAGGAACTGCTGGGCCACGCCAATATCTCGACCACTCAGATCTACACGCGCCTGGACTTTCAGCATCTGGCACAGGTGTACGACAAGGCCCACCCCCGCGCGGGCCGCAAGGGCTGAAGGAAAAGACGCGGCAGCGATGAGTACTTCTTGGCCTGACGCAATACGTACAGCAGGCGTCCCGCGTTCCAGCTGAACATGCCCAGGTAGGTGGCGGCAGGCTCATCGGCCGGCCCCAACGCGTCGGCGTAGAGTGTGCCTCCCATGGGCACGCCGCTTTCCCTGGCAATCTGCTGCGCGAGCTTGGGGCTCGTCATGTTCTCGATGAAGATGCCGCTCACGTGCGCATCGCGCGCCGCACGCACGATGCGCGCCACGTCGGCGGCCGACGGCTCGGCCTGGTTGGACAGGCCGGCCACGGGGATGAATTCGATACCGTAGGCGTCGCCGAAGTAGCCAAAGGCGTCGTGCGACGTGATCACACGCCTGCGCTCCGGCGGGATCGCCGCGAAACCCGCCTTGATTTCGCTGTCGAGTGCCTGCATGCGGGACACGTAGTTTTCGGCGCGGCTGCGGTAATAGGCAGCGTTGCGCGGATCGGCCCGGCCGAGGCCGGCGGCAATGTTGCGTGCGTAAATCATGCCATTGGCAAGGTTCTGCCATGCGTGAGGGTCCACGTCGCCATGCGCGTGATCATGCCCGTGGTGATCATGCCCGTGATCGGGGTCCTGCGCTTCATGAACTTCGTCGGGATGATTCTCATCGCCCAGATGCCGCACCTTGACGCCCGCGGTCGCCAGCACCTGCAGCCCCTTGAAACCCGAGGCCTCGGCAAGCCGCGGCAGCCAGGCCTCGAAGTCGAGCCCGTTCAACACCAGGACTTTCGCGGCAAGCAGCGCCTTGGCGTCGCGAGGCGTGGGCTCAAAGCGGTGAACGTCGCTATTGATGCCGACGATGGTTGTGACCGAGACGCGATCACCGCCCACTTCCTTCACCATGTCGCCAAGGATGGAGAAAGTGGCGACCACGGGCAGGCGGTCTTCGGCCGCCCATGCCGTAACCGGCAACATTCCCATGACGCCGGCACCCGCCAGCCCCAGCAGCCGTCGCCGCTGACGGGAAGGCAACCGCGACATGCAATTCTCTGTAGACATCAGTCTCGCTCCGGGATACGGGAAAGCCGAAGGCGGCGCGCACGGGCCTGACGGGCCACCTGCCAGAGACCGCCCTGAGGCCCCAAAGTGACAGAAACAAAGTACACGATTCCGGCGCAGAGAATAATCGCCGGAGAGGCGGGCACATTGGCGTAGTAGGACAAAAGCAGGCCCGAATACGATGCAAACGCACCTGCCCATGCGGCCAGGGCCATCTGACCGGCCACCGACACGACCCAGAAGCGCGCCGAGGCCGCCGGCAGCATCATGATGCCCACGACCATCAGCGTGCCCAGCACCTGGAAACCGGCAACAAGTGTCATGACCAGCAGAAGCAGAAAGGCGCCATGCACCACCGGCCCGAGGCAACTCTCGCTGCGCAGAAACAGCGGGTCGAGGCACTCCATGACCAGCGGGCGAAAAATGACAGCCAGCACGAGCAAAGAGACGCTGGCTGTTGCGGAGACCAGCAACAGCGCGGCGTCATCCAGGCCCAGCACCGTGCCAAAGAGCACATGGATGAGGTCCATGTTGCTGCCGCGCAGAGAAATCAGCATGACCCCCACCCCCAGCGAGACCAGATAGAAGGCGGCAAAGCTGGCGTCCTCGCGTTGAGGAGTGAGGCGAGCCACCCCTGCGGCCAGCATCGCCACCAGCAGGCCAGTGAGCAGACCGCCCACGGTCATGGCCGTCAGCGACAGCCCGGCAGTAAGGAAACCGACCGCCACCCCCGGCAGAATGGCGTGTGCCATCGCGTCACCCATCAGACTCATGCGACGCAGGATCAGAAAGACGCCCAGGGGCCCCGCAGCCAACGCCAGGGCCATCGAGCCCGCCAGTGCGCGGCGCATGAACCCGAACTCGACAAAGGGGAGATACAGCAGCTCGATGCCGCTCACAGGTAGTCTCCCGCACACAGATGTCGGGCCAGATGCAGATGCTCGGGTGTCAGCACCTCGCCGGTATCGCCCCAAGCCACGCCCTGCCCGGCCAGCAACAACGCCTGCGGAAAGTGCCTGCGCACAAGCTCGAGATCGTGCAGCACCACGACAATGGTCTTGCCCTGGGCGTGCCATTGCATCAGCAGCGCCATGAGGTCTTCGGTGGTGGCACGGTCGACCGCCGAAAACGGTTCGTCGAGCATCACCACATCGGCGTCGTGCAACATCAGCCGGGCGAACAAGGCCCGCTGCAACTGCCCGCCCGACAGCGTGGCAAGCGGCCGACGCCCGAAATCGCCCAGGCCCACTGCCTGCAGCGACGCATCGAGCCGGTCGCGCTCGCCTTTGCCAAAGGCCCGCCAGGGGCCCACACGGCGCCAGGCGCCCATAGCGACGAAGTCGCGCGTGATGATGGGGAAGCTGCGGTCGAAGTCACCTTGTTGAGGCATGAATGCCAGGCGCTCGGCCGCCTTGCCGGCGACGCGGATATGGCCCGCCAGGGGGCTGACCCAGCCCATGATGCCCCGCAGCAGCGTGGACTTGCCCGCCCCATTGGGGCCCACCACAGCTGTAAGAGAGCCCCTCAGAAAACGGCCGCTCAGGTCGCGCACCGCCACCTTGTCGCGCCAGCCCAGGCTCACCTGGTCGAGCTCGATGGCCGGCATCACCTCGGGTTCGGTTTGCAGTACCGCCGCCATTTACCACCACCCCATGGCCCAGCCTGTCATCAGCCAGATCAGCGCCACGCCACCCGACGCGATGATTGCGCGGACCGCGGCAGAGACAAGCAACAGGGAGGGTCGCCTGGCAGAGGAGCGGGCCATTTGGCCAGGGGCGAGTGGGGTCATGGAAGCGCCGTATTTTGCGTAAAGTTTGTTATGTTATAACATGACTTGACCGAAACTCACCGTGAAAGGCCGCCATGACTGCCGCAACCCCGTCCGCCGACGCCCGGGTGGCCGCGCAACTCGACACCG
>JAEZGR010000096.1 GCA_023437255.1 Pseudomonadota bacterium
GGATTCACGAACACCTTGTCGCCGCGCTTCTGCTGCTGCGTATTGAGCTTCTCGAAGTCGGCCCGCGTCATCAACATCTCGCCGCGCACTTCCAGCACTTCGGGAATATCATTGCCGCGCAGACGCAAGGGCACCGACCGCACCGTGCGCACATTGGCCGTGATGTCTTCGCCCGTCTGCCCGTCGCCGCGGGTGGCCGCCTGAACGAGCCGGCCCTTTTCGTAGCGCAAGCTGACCGCAAGACCATCGAATTTGAGTTCCGCCATGTACTCGACCTTGCCCGCTTCGGGCAGCATGCCCGCGCCGGACAGGGTCTCGGCGTTGCGGCGGTCGAAGGCTTCGACATCTTCGGGTTCGAAGGCGTTGCCGAGCGAACGCATGGCAACCGCATGCCGCACGCTGCCGAAGGCGGAAAGCGGGGTGGCCCCCACTCGCTGCGTGGGCGAATCGGGGGTGATCAGATCCGGATGCGCTTCCTCAAGCGCCGCCAGCTCCGCCATGAGCCGGTCGTACTCGGCGTCGGAGACGGTCGGCTCATCAAGTACGTAATATCGATGATTATGGCCGTCGATTTCACTGCGCAAGGCTTCTATACGTTGCGCCACACCAGCCACGGGCCCTTCACTCATGAAAACAGCCTTGCCGTGCGCTCATCGCCCGCCGGGAAGCCGGCATTGGCCAACTGTACATACCGTTCATGCAACTGCGTGTCGATCGCCTGCTCCACGCCCTCGGCGACCGGGCGCCCCTGATCGTCGAGCAGTTGCCCATCGAGCTTGGCGGCAAGGTGCCGGCCGACCGCCGCCATGCGACTGAAAGCCTGGTCGTCGATCGGGCTGTTGGGCAGATCCAGCACCAGCTCGATGCGCTGAACACCGTCTTCCTGGGGCTCGGCCGGCGAGCGACCGTTGAACAGTGCCGTGAAGCGGGGGATACCCAGTTCCGACATCCACGCCAGCCCGTCACCATAGCGCAGAAAGCCGGCATCTTCGAGAACGGGGGCGACCTCGCTTACCGGCAATGGCGCCGGCAGCTGCACCGCCAGACCGACCATGGCGTCGAGCTCGGCGCATACGGAGTCGAGCCGGCGTGCGCGTTCGACCACGTGATCCTGCTCGGGCCCCTCGATGGCGCCGTCGAAGCGTTCCGCCAAGCCCTGGGCGATTGTCCAGAGCTCCGACCACTCGATCTCGGTGAGAGGGCCATTGCGATTGGCAAGCAGCACCGCCAGCTGCATCGACACATACTGTTCGCCCGCACGCAGACGGGCGCGATGGCCACCGCCTTCGCGTTCGGTGAAGATGCGCACCGGTTTGCTGCCGACCCGCCAGACGGCGTGAGTGGCGGCGTGCAGCTGGTCGCTGGGCACCGGTTGCGCGAAACTGATATCGATGACCATCTCGGTGGCCGCGTCGACTTCTTCTGGATCGTCGGCCTGATCATTCTCGGGCTGCGCCGCGACGGTGGAGGCCAGCGGCCCGAAGCCGGGCTCGCGCCGCACCGGACCGGCCGCAGGGGGAGTCGGCCCCAGTAGCGGGTCCACCTCACGCTCAGGAAAACGTTCCTGCATCTGCTTGCGTACGCGCCGGTCCTGCCACCAGTTGAACAGCAGCACCAGCAGAATGAGTACGACCCCCAGAAGGATCAAGCCGATTTGAAGATCACTCATTTTCAGCCCCGTTGAGATCACGATATTGCGTCATGCCGATACTCCGTCACACCTCTGCAAGTTGCATGGCCGAATCGATGTCCACTGCGACGATACGCGAGACGCCCTGCTCCTGCATCGTAACCCCAATGAGCTGTTTGGCCATCTGCATGGCGATCTTGTTATGCGAAATGAAAAGAAATTGCGTTTGGTCGCTCATGCTGCTCACCAGCGCGGCATAGCGTTCGGTATTGGCGTCATCGAGTGGCGCGTCGACTTCGTCGAGCAGGCAGAACGGCGCAGGATTCAGCTTGAACAGCGCAAAGACCAGCGCCGTGGCCGTGAGCGCCTTCTCGCCCCCGGAAAGCAGGTGAATCGTGCTGTTGCGCTTGCCCGGCGGTTGCGCCATGACCTGTACGCCCGCGTCAAGCAGGTCGTCGCCCGTGATGATCAGCTTGGCCTCACCGCCACCGAACAGGCGCGGGAACAGTTCCCCGAAGTGGCCGTTGACCGCGTTGAATGTGTCCTGCAGCAGCTGGCGCGATTCGCGGTCGATCTTGCGGATGGCGTCTTCGAGGGTTTCGATAGCCGTGATCAGGTCGGCATGCTGCGCATCGAGAAAGCCCTTTCGTTCGCGCGCCGCGTTCAGCTCATCGAGCGCGGCTAGGTTCACCGGCCCCAGCGCATCGATCGCCCGTGAAATGCGTTGCACCTCGGACTGCAGCCAGCCCACGCGCCGCCATTCCTGCGATTCCGAATCGAGCACCCGACGCAGTTCTGCGCGGTCGACCTGCGCAGCGTCGAGCTGCTCGGCGAACTGCTCGACCGCCAGACGGGCTGCCTGTTCCTGCAGCTGCAGCTCGGTAATCCGCGCACGCAGCGGCTCAAGCGACTGCTCCAGACGCATGCGATTTTCGTCGGCGCCGCGCAGTGTGGTGGCGATATCGTCGAGCTCGCGGCGCGCCTGGGCCAGCGCCTCTTCGCACGCCGCGCGTTGTTCGAGCGCGTCTTGCAAACCCGCCTCGGCCGCAGCTGCATCAAGTTCAAAAAGCTCGCCCTGCAGACCTTCGAGGTCGGCACGGGCGCGCCGCTCCTGCTCCGCCGCCATCTGCATGTTGCGCTGCAGGTCCGCGTGGCGGGCCTGCAAGGCGCGTTCGGCGTATTCGGCCTCCTGCGCCTGGCGTTCGAGCTCGCGCAGGCGCGCGCGCGCGGCATCGGCGCGCTCATTCAGCGATTCGCCGAAGATCTCGGCGTCGGCGAAACGGGTCTGCCACTGCGCCAGCTGTTCGTCGAGTGCTTCGAAGCGTTCCTCCGCCTCGAGCCTCACCGCGGTCAGTTCTTCGGTCTGTGCACGAATGTCCGCCAGGTCTTCGTGCAACCGTGCCTCGCGCTCGCTGGACTGTTCGGCAAGCTGGCGCAGGCGCGAGTATTCAAGCTGCACGTCGTGCAGCCGCCGGGTGATTTCCGAGACCCGCAGGCGGGCCGGGCCCACAGCCTGAGAGGCCTGCTGCCAGGCGGCCTCAGCCCGCGCCACCTGAGAGACCGCCTGGTCGGCGATGAGCTGCTGCGCCTTGATGTCGCGGCGCAGATGTTCGATTTCCTGACGGCGCGCGAGCAATCCGGCCTGCTCGGAATCGGCCGCATAGAAGCGGATGCTGTGACGATCGACCACGTGACCTTCGGCCACCACCAGCGTAAGGCCTGGCGCCAGTTCGCCACGCAGCGCCATGGCCTGGGCCAGCGTGTCGCACACATACACACCCGCCAGCCAGTCATGCAGCAGCGTACGCAGTTCGGCCTCGTTGACCCGCAGCAGGCTGGCGAGCGGCCGCAGCGACAACTCGGGCCCGGCGGGCGCCGACGCTACCGGCAACTGGTACAGCGCCAGCCGCGAAGGCGGAGCGTCACTGCCCAGCGCGGCAGCCTGATCAAGTTGGCGCAGTTCGATGGCCGACATGCGTTCCCGCAATACGGCTTCGAGCGCCGTTTCCCAGCCAGCCTCGATCTGCACGCGCTGCCACAGACGGCCCAGCTCCGCGAGGCCGTGGCGTTCGAGCCAGGGTTGCAACGCCCCCTGCTTCTGCACGTCTTCCTGCAGTTTGCTCAACGCGGTCATGCGCGCTTCGAGCCCTGCGAGCGTATGGGCTTCGCCTTGCGAGGCCGTCTGCGCCTGGCGTCGCTGATCGTCGAGCCCGGGCAAACGTACTTCGAGCTCGGCCAGCTGCGCCTGCGCTTCCTCGAGCTGTTCTTCCATGGCCGCGCAGTCGCCGTGCAACCTTTCCACCAGTTGAGGGTCCGGCGTATTGAGCCCGCTGCGCTCCTGCTCGAGCCGCTCCTGACGCAGGGCCAGCGCCTGCAGCTGACGATCGGCGTCGCGCTGAGTCTGTGCAGCCAATGCCAGGGCCTGTTCGACTTTGGCAAGTTCCACGCGCAGCGTATCGCGCTCGGCGGCGGCCTGACGCAGCGACTGTTCAACCTCGGGCAGGCTTTCGCGCGCCGCCTCGGCTTCCTCACGAAGACTTTCGCTGCGCGCGGCAGCCATCTCTTTTTCGGATTCCAGCGCTTTCAGCTGCTCAATACAGTGTTGTTGCTGCGCCTGCCATTCCTCCTGCTGTTCCTGCAGCTGACGGCGGCGCGCCTGCAGCCGGTTACGCGACTCGCTGACGTGCCGGATCTCGGCTTCGAGCCGGCTGACCTGTGCGGCGGCTTCGTACAAACGACCCTGGGCCGCGTGCACGGCGTCACCCGCGGCATAGTGAGCCTGGCGACGTGATTCGAGGGCGGCTTCGCCGGCACGCATTTCAGCAATGGCGGCCTCGAGCTGCGCCTGCGCCTGCTCGATAGCCACCGCCTTCTGCTGACGCTCTTCGCGGGCTGTCTGCTCGCGCAGCATCCAGAGCATGTGCTGCTTGAGCTCGCCCTCCTGCTGCAGGCCCCGGTAACTCCGTGCCACCTCGGCCTGAGCCTCCAGCTTCTCGAGATTGCTGCCGAGCTCACGCAGAATGTCTTCGACACGCACCAGGTTCTCACGCGTGTCGGCCAGGCGGCTGGCTGTTTCCCGACGCCGCTCCTTGTAGCGCGACACGCCCGCCGCCTCTTCGAGAAAGATGCGCAGTTCCTCGGGCTTGGCTTCGATGAGCCGGTTGATCATGCCCTGGCCGATGATGGCGTAGCCACGGGCACCGAGGCCCGTACCCAGGAAAATATCGTGAATGTCGCGGCGCCTGACCTGCTGCCCGTTGATGTAGTAGCTGCTGGTTCCGTCGCGCGTCAGAACCCGGCGTACCGAGATCTCGGCATAGACGCCCCACTGGCCGGGCACCCGTCCTTCGCTGTTGTCGAAGACCAGTTCGACCGACGCGCGCCCTGCCGGCTTGCGGTTGACTGAGCCATTGAAGATGACGTCCTGCATGGACTCACCCCGCAGCTCCGAGGCCTTGCTCTCGCCCAGCACCCATCGCACGGCGTCGATGATGTTCGACTTGCCGCAACCGTTCGGGCCGACCACACCCACCAGCTGACTGGGCGTCGGAATGCTGGTCGGATCGACAAACGACTTGAAGCCGGCGAGTTTGATCTGCGTGAGGCGCACAATAAGGTAAGGATCGAAATGGAAGCGGCCAGGTCGCCGGCTATGATAACCCAGCCGCCGTACTGCATCGCCCCGGGCGGACGCCCTTGGCGGCGCCCGGGAAAAACGCGTTATTATTTTTGGCTCAGGGGCCGTGCCCGCCGCTATACTCAGTAACCTTTGCAAACCCAAAGCCACAAAGACCGGTAGCGTACGGTGGGCTTGAAAAATACCGGGATCACTGTTGAACAAAGGATTTTATCTCGTCATGGCCGCCCAGGCGCTGTCGTCCGTCGCCGACAACGCCTTGCTCATCGCAGCCATTGCGCTCATTGCCGATCTGCATGGGCCAGACTGGATGGCCCCCATGATGAAATGGTGGTTTGCATTGGCCTATGTCGTGCTTGCCGCGTTTGTAGGCGCCTTTGCCGACACACTGCCCAAAGGGCGGGTCATGTTCGTCACGAACGCCATCAAGATGGCCGGCTGTGCGCTGATGTTCCTTTGCCAGAGCCTTGGCCTTTCGACCGACTCGCAGCTCGCCACCGTGTTCCTCGCTTACACATTGGTGGGAGTCGGGGCGGCGGCGTATTCGCCTGCCAAATATGGCATCGTCACCGAAATGCTGCCCCCTGACGACCTGGTCAAGGGCAACAGCTGGATCGAAGGGCTCACGGTGATCTCGATCATCGTAGGTACCGTGGTGGGGGGCCTGCTCATCAACCCCACGATCTCGGCAGCATTGCTCGCGCATCCCTGGATCAACGCCGTCGTCGACACCCGCACCGAAGCCGCCATTCTCCTCATCGGGCTGGTCTACCTGGCCGCTGCACTCACCAACCTCGCCATTCCCCGCACCAATGTCACCTACCCGCGCCAGGAACGCAACCCGGTCAAGCTGATCGCGGTCTTTTCGGGCTACGTGCGCGTGCTGTGGCACGACAAGCTGGGGCAGATTTCGCTGGCGGTCACCACCCTCTTCTGGGGGGCCGGAGCCACCCTGCAGTTCATCGTGATCGAATGGGGCGCCCAGCACCTGGGCTACCGTCTTGATCAGTCCTCAGTCCTGATGGGCGTGGCGGCGATCGGCACTGTGTTCGGCGCCGTATTCGCCGGTCGCGTGCCCCTGCGGCGGGCGTTGTCGGTGCTGCCGATCGGCATCGCCATGGGCTTCACGGTCATGCTCATGCCCATCGTGCACGACAAGTGGGCGGTCTACACCCTGCTGTTGCTGGTCGGCGGTTTGTCGGGCTACTTCGTGGTTCCCATGAACGCCCTGCTGCAACATCGCGGTCACGTGCTGCTGTCGGCAGGTCATTCGATTGCGGTGCAGAACTTCAATGAACAGCTCAACATTCTGCTGATGCTCGCGGTGTACAGCCTGCTGCTATGGCTGCAACTGCCCATCAACCTGATCATCGTCATATTCGGCACGCTGGTGGCAAGCCTCATGGCGGTGATCATGGTCTGGAACCGCCGCAATCACCGCGAGAATCCGGATCTGCAGGCCGCTATTGGCCAGCACGGCCATGGTCAGGCGTTGAAATCGCATTCTTGAGCAGGTTCAGGTCACGCCAGGCCTCGGCCTTGAACTGACCGTGCAGCAGAAGTGCAGCCGGGTGATGCGTGACCACCAGCGGAATGCGGCGACCCTCATCGTCGACATAGTCATGCACGCTGCCGCGCAGCTCTTCCAGCTCGGCCTCGCGCTCCAACAGCGCCGCCGCCGACACTCTGCCCAGCGCCACCAGGCATTCGGGGCGCAGCAAGGTAATCTGGCGCCGTAAAAAGGGCAGGCAGGCTGCGATCTCATCGGCCAGTGGCTGGCGGTTCCCCATGGGCCGGCACTTGAGCACATTCGTGAAATAAACGGGCGTCGACGCGTCGATACCGACCGAGGCCAGCATCGTCTGCAACAGTTCGCCCGCTCTGCCCTGAAACGGTCTGCCCATGCTCTCGTCATATTCGCCGGGCGCTTCCCCGATGAACATCCAGCGTGGCGATACCACGCCTTCGCCCACGACCGTACGACTGCGGACCTCGTGCAACGCGCACGCGTCACAGGCTTCGACCCGTTCGCAGAGCTCTTCAAGCGTGGTGTCGGCGGGCAGCGCTTTGGGGGAGGCGACCGGTCGGGCAGACACCGGCGCAGGCTGTCGCCCCGCTGAAAGCAGCGCCGACACATGAACGGGCCCGCGCGATGGACGCACCGGGCTTTCCGAAGCACCAGGCTGCGGCCGTGGCGATTGCACCTGAACCGCTGGATCGGGCCGGGTCTCTGACGGCCCGAGAGGCTGCGCAGGCACCGCCGACTGACGCAGGGAGGAAGGCTCGGCAACTTGCGTTGAAGGTTGCCCAGGCGACTGCGGCGGCGGCGCAAGCTGGGCCAGCAGTCGCGCATCGATGCCGATCTCCTGCAACCACGCCCGCTGAATGGGGTTGAGTACGGGGGCCTGCGTGGTCATGGATCAGGCTCCGGGGCTCAAGGTCTTGCGCATCACCCAGGCGTCTTCGCGAGTGCCGCCGGGCGCGGGGTAATAGTCCTTGCGCACGGCGATCTGCTCGAAGCCGTGCCGGTCATAGAATGCCAGCGCGTTCGCATTGGAAGGCCGCACTTCAAGAAGGATGGCCGGCAAATCGCGCGCGCGCGCTTCCTTTTCACAATGGCGGATCAACGCGGTGCCAACACCGCTGCGTTGTGCATCCGGCGCGACTGCCAGGACAAGGAGATGAGCCAAGTCGGGCGCGTAGAGGGTCATGCTGAAACCCACGATACGCCCGTGCTGCTGGGCCACCCACCCGCCGTAACCCGCCTTCAGGCCGTCGGAAAAATTGCCGGCAGTCCAGGGAAACGCCTGAACCGAGGCTTCGATGGCAGCCACCACCGGAACATCGCTCTGGCCCATGGGTCGCAGCGCCACGCCCAGACCCTGCGCCTTGGGATTGCCGCCCAGGCCCTGCTCCCGTTCGCTGGTGGTGAACGCCACCTTGTCGCGCACATACAGAGGTGCCGCCTCTTCGGGCAGAACATGCTGACCGGCTTCGAACATGGGCATCGCCAGCCGGCCCACCGCGGCGGCATCCGGTCGCAGCGAAGGCCCGATGTCGAGCGCCAGCCCCTCGGGCGACGCCAACGTCTGCCAACCGGGGCACAGATGCAGACCATCGCCGATCAAACGGACCTGGCGTGCGCCGTGCAGACTGAGAAGGGACTGCGCAGCCTGCTCGAGCCATTGGGGGAGATCGCTGGCAGCCAGCAGCACCGGCGCCTGCACGGTCACCCAGCCCTCGGCCGTGGGCAGATACCCCCCCAGATAGACTTCGCCCATGCGGGCATCGTGCACGACAACCCGCACGGCATCGGCCAGCTCGGATGGCGCGATTTCGAGGTCGCGCTGCGCCACGGCCATGAGACTCACCACGGGTACCACGGGAATCTGCAAAGCGAAGGCAATACCCTGAGCCACCCCGCAGGCCACCCTCAGACCCGTGAAACCGCCCGGCCCCTGGCCAAACGCCACGCCAGACAAGGCGCTGCGCCCGAGGCCCCGTTCGGAGAGCAGCTGATCGGCCATGGGTAGCAGGCGTTCGGCATGCTCGCCAACGGCATCGTGCTCGAGTCGGGACACGGACAGGCGGCCGTCGGCGCGGCGCGAAACCAGGGCGACGCCGCAGACGCTGCCGGACGTTTCAAGGGCAAGGAGATGGACAG
>JAEZGR010000235.1 GCA_023437255.1 Pseudomonadota bacterium
GCTTAAGCGCCACGATCCGGATCGGGAGAAGCAGCAAAGCCACGGTGATCAGCAGAACCATTCTTTTCCACGTGATTCCAACTGATTCCGGCTCGGGAATTACCCTGCCCGCAGGGCCCATCAAGCCTTGTCATTCAGACGACAATCCGGCCCCAGTTTCGCTGCGAAGCCGCATGGGCGCAGCGTTTCACATCACAAACTGAGATTTCACAAGCTGCGCTTCAACATGATTTACATCTGGTATCCCTCATTGACGCCTCCAGGGGCATGGCCTATAAAAGTACCGCTGGATTTAGAGGTATCAATGCTGTTCCAGAACGTATATCAACAAGGAGACACCCGATGAAGAGCAGCTCCACAGTTAGCAGTACCGAAGCATCCGTACAAGCATCGCGCCGCCGATTCCTAGGCGGAGCGGCGGCCGGTACGGCAGCCGCCGCAACACTCGGCTTCCCGGCCATTGTCAAGGCGCAAACCCCCACGTCCTTCCGTTTCCAGAGCACCTGGCCCACCGTTGACATCTTCCACGAGTACGCCCTCGACCTCGCCCAGAAGATCAACGACATGACAGGGGGTGAGCTTCGCATCGAAGTACTGCCCGCTGGTGCGGTTGTACCCGCCTTCTCGCTGCTCGACGCCGTTGCCAAGGGCACGCTCGATGGTGGTCACGGCGTGCTGGGTTACAACTATGGCAAACAGAACGCGCTGGCACTGTTCTCGTCGGGCCCTGCCTTCGGCATGGACGCCAACATGGTTCTGGCCTGGCATAAATATGGCGGTGGCAAAGAACTGCTCGACAAGCTCTACAAGTCCATCGGCGTCGACGTCGTCTCGATCCTGTACGGCCCCATGCCCACTCAGCCGTTCGGCTGGTTCAAGAAGCCGGTGACCAAGGTCGAAGACCTCAAGGGCCTCAAGTTCCGTACCAACGGCCTGGCCATTGACCTCTTCACCGCCATGGGTGCGGCCGTGAACGCCCTTCCCGGCGGCGAAATCGTTCCTGCACTCGACCGCGGCCTGCTCGATGGCGCCGAGTTCAACAATGCCACCTCCGACCGCCTGCTCGGCTTCCCCGACGTTTCCAAGGTGTGCATGCTGCAGAGCTTCCACCAATCTTCCGAAACGTTCGAAGTAATCTTCAACAAGGCCAAGTACGACGCTCTGCCCGACAAGATCAAGGCCATCATCGCCAACGCTACCGAAGCGGCTTCTGCCGACATGTCCTGGAAGGCCATCGACCGTTACTCCCAAGACTACATCAAGCTTCAGAAGGAAGACGGCGTCAAGTTCTACAAGACCCCCGACACCATCCTGCAGCAGCAGCTGCAGATGTGGGACCAGATCGTGGAAGAAAAGGGTAAGACGAACGAATTGTTCAAGGAAATCGAGGCTTCGCAGCGCGCCTTTGCGCAACGTGCCCTCGCCTGGGACATGGATACCAACAATAACCGTCGCATGGCCTACAACCACTACTTCGCGCGTCGTCAGCAGCCGCAAAAACAGGGCTGATCTCCACGTGTAGCTCCAACAAACACCATCACTAAAAGTTGATGGTGTTTTTTTGCCCATCCTTCGTAGGCCGGCGGCTACACCCCGCCCGGCCTGCGGGCAACAACGGTATCGCCGCGCTATCGCGGCAGGTAGACCTTCATGCAGAAACTGTTGCTCACTATCGACCACGTGAACACCAGGCTCGGTCAGCTCTTCGGCTGGTTCGTGCTGGCACTCACGCTATTCGTCACCTACGAGGTCATTTCCCGTTACGCCTTCGGCAACCCCCATGCCTGGGCATTCGACGCCATGAACATGATGTATGGCACGCTGTTCATGATGGCGGGTGCCTATACGTTGTCGAAAAACGGCCACGTGCGTGGTGACGTGCTTTATGGCTTCTTTCCGCCGCGGCTGCAAGCCGGGCTCGATCTCGCCCTGTATATCCTGTTCTTTTTCCCGGGCGTCATCGCCCTGTGCTGGGCCGGGTTTTACTACGCCGAAGAATCCTTCATCATCCGCGAGACATCCAGTCTCACCACCGATGGTCCCCCGCTCTATCCCTTCAAGGCCATCATTCCGATTGCCGGATTCACGCTGCTGCTCCAGGGGTTCGTGGAATGCGTCTACTGTGTCGCCTGCCTGAAGCGCGGCGAGTGGCCGAGCCGCGACAAGGACGTCGAGGAAGTCGATCTCGACAAGCTCAAGGACATGGTTCACGCCGAAGACATCACCGGCCAACAACCTGTCGACACCCCCACGACTCAGCGATAGAAAGAGGATTCCGACAATGAGAAAGGAAGTCTGGTTCGGTCTATCTATCCTGATAGCCATTGTGATCGGCATCGTCGTCCTGATGCCCTCACCCGAAAACATGACCAACGGTCACCTGGGCCTGCTGATGCTGGCCCTAATCGTGGTCACCATCATGCTGGGGTTCCCCACTGCCTTTACCCTCATGGGCATGGGCGTGATGTTCACCTACCTGGCATACAGTCACCTGCCAACCAATCTGGCCATTGCACAAACACTCGACCTCATGGTGCTGCGCGCCTACTCGGTCATGACCAACGACGTGCTGATTGCCGTACCGTTGTTCATATTCATGGGGTATCTGGTCGAACGTGCCAACCTGATCGAACGGCTGTTCAAGAGCATGCACTTGGCCATGGCCCGCATTCCCGGTTCGCTGGG
Source organism: Pseudomonadota bacterium (assembly GCA_023437255.1). Lineage (GTDB taxonomy): Bacteria > Pseudomonadota > Gammaproteobacteria > Burkholderiales > Burkholderiaceae_B > Yanghanlia. The sequence goes on from JAEZGR010000235.1 coordinate 2,686, forward strand.
GGTGGCCACCATTGTCACCTGCGCCGTGTTCGCCACCGCGACCGGTATCGTAGGCGCAGTGGTCACGCTCATGGGCCTGCTGGCCATGCCTGCCATGATGAAAGCGGGTTACAGCGTACGCCTCACCGCCGGCGCGATTACCGCGGGCGGCTGTCTGGGCATCTTGATCCCGCCTTCGGTGCTGCTGATCGTGTATGGTGCGGTCGCCGGGGTATCGGTGGTCAAACTGTATGCCGGTGCGTTCTTCCCTGGCCTCATGCTGGCCGGTCTGTACGTGCTGTATGTCATAATCGTGGCCAAGGTGTCGCCCAAATCTGCACCTCCGCTCTCCGAAGAGGAGCGTCGCGTCACCCTTCCTGATTTTGCTTCGGAGATCAAGAGCACGTTCAGCAGCAAGGCCCTGCTAGGTCTTCTTTGCGCTCTGAAGGGCAAGAACAATGTTCATGTGCCCATGAGCACCCTGCTGCGCTATCTCGTCATGACCCTGCTTCCGGCCATCGTGTTCGTGGCAACCATGACGCTCACCTACAAGATAGTGACGGCGCCTGAACAGACTGTTGACTACGGCCTCCTGGAAATGGGCGGCTTCGGTGGCTTCGACGAAAATAACGAGCTGTACGGCGGCGGTCTTGCAGAACCGGAAAGCGATGAACCACTGGGTGGCTTGGCCGAACCGGCAGACGCTTCCGCTCCCCTGGGGGCAGAAGCGCCCGCGGCTGCAGTCATCGAAGCAGAAGCCGTTCAGGAAGAGGTTGTCGCGCCATCCAAACCGGCCCCGCTCTGGTTCTGGATCCTTCTTGCCGTGGGCACCGTGATCATGGTGATCTTCTACGCGATGTTCACGTTCGCGCGGCTCGAAATCTTCAAGATGCTGTTGGCGTCCTTCTTTCCCTTGGCCATTCTTATCGCAGCCGTGCTGGGCAGTATCGTGTTCGGCTTCGCAACGCCGTCTGAAGCGGCAGCGATGGGCGCGTTCGGGGGCATCCTGCTGGCGCTGGCCTACAAGCGCCTGAACATGGAGATGATGAAGGAGTCGGTGTACCTGGCGGCCAAAACCAGCGCCATGGTGTGCTGGCTGTTCGTCGGTTCAGCCATTTTCTCTGCAGCATTCGCACTGCTGGGCGGCCAGGAAATCATCAACGCCTGGGTCTTGGGCATGGACCTCACGCCGGTGCAGTTCCTGATCATGTCGCAGGTCGTCATCTTCCTGTTGGGCTGGCCGCTCGAATGGACAGAGATCATCGTGATCTTCATGCCGATCTTCCTGCCATTGGTGAACCACTTCGGCATTGATCCCCTGTTCTTCGGCCTGCTGGTCGCGCTGAATCTCCAGACAGCCTTCCTGTCTCCGCCGGTGGCCATGTCGGCCTTCTATCTCAAGGGGGTCTCACCGCCGCACGTTACGCTCAACCAGATCTTCCTGGGCATGCTACCCTTTATGGGAATTCAAATTCTGGCGATCGTGCTAATGTATCTGTTCCCCGGTATTGGTCTGTGGCTCCCGCAAGTCCTGTACTGATCCGGTAACCGGTAGCAATGGAACACCGGGGCGCTCAGCGCCCCGGTTTTTCTTTGGCGCCACACTCGAAGCCCGTGCTGCGTGAACGTGCACGGGCTTCCTGCTTTTACGTGTATCATTTACAAATCTTTTACATTTAAAACAAATAGAGACAAGCAGAAATGCGCAAGAATTTCCCCGTCACCAACCTTGAAACGCGCGTTCGAGCGGATCAGTACCTGATTTCCAAGACCGACAAGAAGGGGGTGATCACCTACGCGAACCCGGCCTTCATCGAGATCAGCGGCTTCACTCACGACGAGCTGATCGGCAAGCCACACAACCTGATTCGCCACCCTGACATGCCACCTGCTGCATTTCAGGATTTGTGGGACACCTTGCAGGCCGGGGAATCCTGGTCGGGGCTCGTGAAAAACCGTCGCAAAGATGGCGGCTTTTACTGGGTGCTCGCCAATGTGTCGCCGATCATGCAGGACGGAGAGGTCACTGGCTACGCCTCGGTACGCATCAAACCGACACGCGCGCAGATAGCGCAGGCGGAAGCGCTCTACCGACGCATGAACGAAGGCAGTCTGAGCGGATACGCCCTGCAGGGCGGCCAGCTCGTCCCCACCGGCTGGAGGCGTGCGCTGTCGGCACTGGCCTCGCCGTTCGCACCGGGCCTGCGCGCCCGCATGCTGCGCATGACGCTCCTGTCGACCGGTGCCACTCTGCTGGCCGGCTGGTTTGCGTTCACTGGCGGCATTCCCGCCGAGTATCAGTGGGGCGTCGGGGCCCTGATCGCAGCCGCCGTGTTGGGCACGTTTACGTATGGATGGAGCACCTTCCTTCGCGTGATAATGCCACTTCAGGGCGTCGCCGATATTGCACGCCAGATCGCCGCCGGCAATCTGCAGGTGAACATCGACACCGATCAGCCGGGCGAGACCGGCATGCTTTATTTCCATATTGAAATGATGCGGCGCAGCCTCATCGGCATCGCACACGACGTCCAGTCCAGCGTTCGCACAACGGCACACACGGCACAAACGCTCGACGTCGACAACCGTAATCTCGCCGCCCGCACGCTCGATCAGTCGGCCGCACTACAGGAAACTGCGGCAAGCATGGAAGAGCTGACCGTCACCGTGCGTCAGAACGCCGACCACGCAAAACTGGCCACACAGCTTTCGGACAACAGCATGCAGATCGCACGTCGCGGTGGAGAAGTAGTCGGTGCGGTCGTCCATTCCATGGGCCGTATCCACGAAAGCTCGAAGAAAATCGGCGATATTGTCTCTCTGATCGAGTCGATCGCCTTCCAGACGAACATCCTGGCGCTGAACGCAGCTGTCGAGGCGGCGCGTGCAGGCGAAGCCGGCCGTGGCTTTGCTGTGGTCGCATCCGAAGTGCGCAGTCTGGCGCAAAAGAGTGCCCAGGCCGCCAAGGAGATCAAGCAACTGATCGAAGAATCCGTGGAACGCATGCAGGACGGCGCTGCGGAAGCAGAACGTGCAGGGGAGACCATGAAGGAGATCGTGGCGGCGGTCACTCGGGTGACGGATCTGATCAGCGAGATATCGGTGGCCTCCGTTGAGCAGACCACCGGACTGGAACAAATTAACCAGGCCATGGTTCACCTCGACGGCGCCACGCACGAGAACGCCCGCTTTGGCGAACAGCTCGGCGAAAACATTCAGTTGCTGGCAAGCGAGGCCGTGGCGTTGAGCCGTGCGATTCAGGTACTGAACACCGGGCCGCAAATCGAAATCTCTGCAGCGGATGCATGGCGCGCCGAGTACGAAGACGATGAAGAGGAATTCATCGACTACGAGGGGGCAACCTCGTACAGGCAGTCGCTCGGTGCACCCGGGACACGCGGGATGGCCCTGATAGAGTAACTACTGAACCAAGGGCGGCCGGCATAGCGTAACATTGCATGTCCGGACAGACTCAGACCTGCGCCCGGCGTTGCACACCCCGCGGCGCATGGGCCGGGCTCATCACCACTGCACCATGAAAATCACCGCCGCCAATATCAGCGCTACCGAGACTCGAATGGATCTATTCGACGTTTCTCCCACGTCCATGTGGCTCGAAGATTACAGCGCGCTCAAGACGCTGTTCGACGAGTGGCGCTCGCAAGGCGTCACCGATATTCGCAGCCACCTTCGCGCTGATCCGCTGCACATTGCGCAATGTGCAGGCAGCATCCGCCTGCTCCGGGTGAACCCGCGCACATTGCAGCTGTATGGTGCCAGCACGTTTGAACAATTGGCCGAGCAGCTGACGGCCGTGCTGCGCGACGACATTCACTCAGGCTATATCGACGAACTCGAACAGCTCTGGTCGGGCCTCGGGCGCTTCCAGAGCAAGACCGTGAATTACGCACTCGACGGCCGGCGCCTCGATCTGCTGCTCAAGGGCGTGGTGTTGCCGGGCCACGAAAACACGTGGGATCGCGTGCTGGTCATTGTTGAAGACATCACCGAGCTGGAAACCGCCCGGCGTCTCCTTGCCGAAAGCGAAAGCTACGCCCGGGGGCTCTTCGAACAGGCGCCCGTGTCGCTATGGGTGCAGGATTTCACCGCCATCCGCAAGCTGCTCGATGACCTGCGCGAATGCGGCATCTCCGACTTCCGCACATTCACCGATGTGCATCCCGACTTCGTCGAGCGCTGCCTGCAAGAAATCCGCGTGGTCGACGTCAACCTGCATACTCTGGGTCTTTACAAGGCGCCCGACAAGCCCACCCTTCTCGCCCGCCTCGATGAGGTCTTCCGCGACGATACCTTCGGGCCATTTCGCGAACAGCTCATCGACTTGTGGGAAGGCGTCATCTTTCAGCAGCGCGAGATCACCAGCTACTCCCTCGAAGGCGCAACCCTGCACAATCACATGCAATTCTGGGTGGTGCCCGGCCACGAGGCAAAGTGGGATCTCGTCCTCGTCGCACTCACAGACATCACGGCGCGCAAGAAGGCCGAAAACTACCTCGAATATCTCGGCCAGCACGACGTCCTGACCGGGCTCAAGAACCGAGCCTTCTTCACCAACGAACTTGAACGGATGCGCCGCAAGGGTAATTACCCGCTCACGGCGGTCGTGCTCGATCTTAACAACCTGAAAGAGGTCAATGACGAAATGGGTCACGGAGCAGGCGACGGTCTGCTGCGACGCACGGGCGAAGTCATCAGCAAGGCCATCGATCGGCCCATGCAAGCTTCGCGCACGGGTGGCGATGAATTCATCATTCTGATGCCTGGCTGCTGCGAAACCGAAGGCCAGCTTCTGATGGACAACATTGAAAAATTGGTAGTGCTGAACAACCAGTACTACACCAATCTGCCGCTGAGTCTCTCGATGGGCATGGCCACGTGTCATTCGCCGGAAGGGGTCGACGACATGCTGCGGCGCGCAGATCTTGCCATGTACGAAAAGAAACGCGCTTACCGCTCCGCGCACAATTGATCGTCTTTCCCGGTGGCTGCGCCACCGGGAACCCGCAGGCTTGCCTCAAACACGCGCAGAGCGGCGTCGCAGCCAGCAGAACGGCAGGCCCAAGACCAACACCACCAGACCCAATACCGAGCCCGCGCCCGCATACAACAGGCTCGACCAGAACAGGCCAAGGCATACCAGCGCCAACACCAGAGGCATGACCGGATACAGCGGAACGCGGAACGGGCGAGGATGGCTGGGGTCGCGCTGGCGCAGACGGATCAGGGCCAGCGCGATCATCATCATGAACAGCCAGAACACGGGCGAGGTATACGCCACCATAGCGCGCAGGCCACTCTCGGTGAAGGCGCCGAAAGCGATGAGCCCCAGCGTGATTGCCCCCTGCAGCCAGAGCGCCCGGACAGGCGTTTCGCGGCTTTCACTCCAGGCACCCAGCCCCTTGAGCGCGGGCACATCGCGCCCCAGCGACACATAGATGCGACCGCCGGTGAAGTTACAGGCGTTGATCGTGCCCAGCGCCGTGCAGCAAATGAGCAGGCTCAGCAGCACTGCTGCCCAGTCTCCTGCCAGCAGCCTCGACATCTCTGCACCCACCGCGTGCGTGTTGCGCAGGCCCCCCAGGCCGAAGACCTGCAAGTAAGCCAGGTTGACCAGCACATACAACGCAACAATGATGACCGTGCCGAAAAGAAGCACCCGCAGCATGTTGCGCCGAACGTCGCGCAGCTCGCCAGACAGATATGCGGCCTCGTTCCATCCGCCGTAGGTGAGCAATACGAACACCATGCCCATGCCCAGCATTCCGGCCATGTCGCGCAGGGAAAGTTCGGCTACCGAAGGGTCGGCCCCCGTGACAGAGGTGGCATTCGCAGCCGCCTGAGACACGGCGGCGTTCGATGCCCCTCCGTCTCCGACGATCAGCCCGCCCACCGCCATCGCGACAAGTGCCAGCACGGACGCCACGCTCAGCACCCACTGAACACGCCGGGACTCGACGCTGC
>JAEZGR010000242.1 GCA_023437255.1 Pseudomonadota bacterium
TATCACGGGGTGGCGTTGGCGCTCATCCTGCTGGGCATCGGTCTGGCCGAATACGGCGGGCGACGGCAGGCCGCCGCACCTGCCCTTAATCGATAAGGCCGAGCTTGTAGCGCAGATGGTTACGCACAGTGGGCCATTCCGCCGCGACGATACTGTAGACGCAGGTGTCGCGTAAGGAGCCGTCGGGCATGCACTGGTGGCTGCGCAGAATGCCGTCGAGCTTGGCCCCCAGGCGCTCGATGGCGCGCCGGCTCTGTTGATTGATGAAATGTGTGCGGAACTCCACTGCCAGGCAGTTCAGCTGCTCGAAGGCGTGGGTGAGCAACAGCAGCTTCGCTTCCGTATTCAGCGGAGAGCGCTGCACGCTGCGCGCATACCATGTCGAGCCGATCTCCACCCGGGGGCCTTTGAGGTCGACATTCATGTAGGTGGTCATGCCCACGATCTGGTTCTTCGCCTTGTCAAAGACCGTGAAGGGCAGCATGCTGCCTTCGTCCTGCAGCTTGAGGCGGCGCTCGATTTCCGCAGCCATGCCCTCGGGCCGCGGGATGCTGGTGTACCAGAGCTCCCAAAGATTGCCGTCGTTGAGTGCGGCGATCAGGCCTTCTTCGTGCGATTTCTGCAGGGGTTTCAGTTCCACATGCTGACCGCTCAGGGCCACGGGCTGGAGATGGGTGCTGTCTGTCACGAGCGTCGGCTCCGTAGTTTTGTTGTGTTGGAATCGTACCGCGATCCCTGTTTCGCGGTGTACGCTTGTTGTCCCGATGTGATATCAAAAAACGCGCGCCACCTCCTCATGGAAGCCACGCTGTACCCCTGGCTGCGTTGCCTGCCCCCGGGCAAACGCTACGGCATCATGGTGGTCATCTCCGATGCCAACTGGGCCATGGCCATGCAACGGTTCGAACGCGGTAAACCGGGCTTCGGGGTGGTGCTGGTTGCCTTGCTGGCACCCATGGCGGTGGGCGGTGACAATGGGGCTCGCCTTGCGCTGCTGACCACGGCGGTGATCATGCTGGTGCTCAAGCGCCCGCTGCTGGCGATTGCGGGCGGTATCGTGGCCGCGGCGGTGTGGCGCTTGGGGGTGGGTTAGAGCGCCGCCTCCAGGTCGCTGGTATGAACCATCAGCGACATCGCGCGGGCGAGCGCCGGGTATTGATTCAGCACTGAGCGCCAGCGGGGCTCCGAGAGAAGTTCCCTCCAGACAGGTTCCAGCGCCGTCGTGTCTTCCTGTGGGCAACCGCTCGCCGCAAATGCCAGGCTGGCGGGTGCAGAAAGCAGCTGCATGCGGCTCGGGGCGCTCAACAGCCGGGGCGCCGCCTGTTCCGGGCCATCGGAGCAATACAGCACTACGGAATCCAGTTCGCCCGCTTCGACAGGCAGGGCGCTGAGCGTGGCGCCGCGCAACGTGACAGGGCCTTCACGCGTCTGGAACACATAATTCTCTGCAGGATCGGCCTGCGAAAGCAGCTGCAGGCCGCGCAGCAAGCGGGGCAGGTCGGTGGCCGGCGCGTCTACGGACGCCTTGGCTTCAAGCAGCAGGCGGATGTCCCATGCTTCCGGCGGTTCGCCGTATCGATCAGCGCCTTCTTGCGGCATTTCAGCGGGCGCTGACTCACGCGGGTCAGCAGGTTGCAGCTGCTGTACAGAAGCCCGTTCCAGCAGCACGACATCCCACTCCGTCTTAGCGTGAGCGTGGTCTGCGGGCAGGGTAGAAGGTGCGCGCATTGAGGTGACTACTTTGTAGAAACTCGATCGTTCGGCAGCAGGTGGCTGACCAAGTTGGCCTGCTTCATTGAGCCGGTCAGCGATCGTTTGCAGCGCGCGCGCCGCCGCGGCCTCCACCGCCGCGCCACGCTGCCGCGATGCGGAGCCATCAGCCACAGCGTCTTCGCTGCGCGCGGGCGGGCCCATCTGATCACGCAACGCCTGGTAGCGCTGTACAGGCGCCAGTGCGCATAGCGCCGCCCGCCGTACAAGGTGGTGCAGCGACGGGCTGTCGAGCAGCCGGAGCAGTGGTGCCGGCAGGCGGCCATGCCCTTGGGCGCGGTGCAATGTGTCGTTCAGCTCGGCCCAGGCGCCTGTCTCGGCAAGGCGGTGTACCCGTGTCAGAAACGCCGAATCCGGGCTCGAAGTGTGCCGCAACTTTTCCGGATGCGCCACCGAGTCGATCAACTTCTGAATGCGGCGCCGATCGCCATGGGCCTGGGCCGTGAGCGACGCATACTCGCGCACCAACGGCTCGTGGTGCTGCAACACCAGCGCCTGGATTGCCGGGTCACCGGCTTCGGGCTGCATGGCCTCACGGATCAGCGCGCCCAGCGCGTTCAGAAAATGCTGCTTCACATCGCCGCCGGGTTCGACGCCTTTGCCCAGCGCCCGGCGCGCTTGTTCGATTGCCACCGCAAGCGTCGTCGAGTATCCGTTCGCGTCTTCCGCACGGGGCGACTCCAGTGCCGGCAGACCGTTCAGGCGGTAGCGACGCGGAATCTTTTCCAGAATTGTGCTCAGAGCGTCGGGCTGCGGCGGTGCCATGGCTTCCATTGTTCTCAGCAACACCGACACCTTGTCCAGCGATTCCTGGTATTCGGCTTCCCAGTCTGAATCCATCACAATGCCACCGCCGCCCCAGCAGTGCATCGTGCCTTCGTGTGCAAGCAGGCTGCGAATCGTGATCGAGCTGTCCATCTCGCCGCGCACGTCGATATAGAGCAGCGAACCGCAATAGATGCTGCGAGGCCGCGCTTCGAGTTCGGCGATGATCTGCATGGCCCTCAGCTTGGGCGCGCCGGTGATCGAGCCGCCAGGAAAGCTGGCGGCCAGCAGGTCGAAGGCATCCAGGCCCGGCGCGAGTTCGGCGCCGACGCTGCTGACCAGATGGTGCACGTTCGGGTAGCTTTCCAGGCTGAAGAGTTCGGGCACCCGCACTGAGCCGATGCGCGCGACGCGACCGATGTCATTGCGCAGCAGGTCGACGATCATCAGGTTCTCGGCGCGGTCTTTTTCGCTGTTTTGCAGGGCCCGCGCCTGCGCCTGATCCGCTTCTGTCGTCGTGCCGCGTGGGCGGGTGCCTTTGATCGGTCGCGCTTCCACTTTGCCCTCGCTCAGCCGCAGAAAACGTTCCGGCGACAGGCTCAGGATGGCGTTCTCACCGCCCAGGCCCACATAACCGGCAAACGGAACAGGGCA
>JAEZGR010000318.1 GCA_023437255.1 Pseudomonadota bacterium
GAATCAGGGCACACAAGTCCCCACGGCCGGGGGACACCCGTGGCATGAACAGGTCATGCACGGTACAGCGGTGGCCGGCCTGATTGCCGCTACGGCCAACAACGGTCTTGGTGGCGTGGGTGTGGCGTGGGGAGCGGAAATCGCCGGCTATCGTTTCGACCCATCCCAGCTCGGAACGGCCCACGATATTTACGTGGTCTTTTCCGATCTCGTCGACAAGGCCCTGGAGCAGGGCATCGAGGTCTGGAACAACAGCTGGGGCACGAGCTCGCCTTATCCGGTGACGGGCGACTGGCAGGCCTATATGCACGCGGCGGCACGCGACCTCGCCGAGTTGGGCCGCGGCGGACTGGGCATCATCACCACATTTTCGGGCGGAAACGAACGTGATGTCGGGCTGAATACCAACTATGACCCCATCTCCAGCATGCCGTGGGTGATCGTGGTGGCCGCGGGCGGTCAGGCCGGCGATGTGGCGTCGTATTCCACCCCCGGGGCCGGTGTGCTGATCACGGCGCCAGGCTCGTCTCCGGCCACCATCGTCACCACCGACTGGCAAAGTGTTTACGGTTACAACCGGCGCCCTGGTGAAGAAGGCAATTACACCGAACGGGACGGCACCTATTTCAACGGAACGTCGGCCGCCGCGCCCATCGCGTCGGGCGTTGCCGCGCTGGTGCTTGAGGCCAACAGCGGGCTCGGCTGGCGCGATGTGCAGGAAATCCTTGCCTATTCGGCCCGCCGCGCCACCTTCCTGGATCGCGATTCCATACCGGATCCGGCCAATTCGGGCGAGTTCCCCACATTTACGCTCGACAAGGCGTTCAACGGCGCACATGACTGGAATGGCGGCGCGCATCTGGTGAGCCATGACTTTGGATTCGGGCATATCGACACCCACGCCGCGGTACGACTGGCCGAAAGCTGGATGAAGGTCAGCACCATGGCCAATATGGTTGAGGAACAGGGCGATGTGGGCCGGCGCGAACTGGTCGTCGAGCCCGGCAATCATGCGACAGCCACTGCCACATTCTCGTCGCCCTACCGTGTGGAGCACATGACCGTGAAGGTGGATCTGGATACCGATCATCTTCCGGCCATCACGCTCGAGCTGATCTCGCCCGATGGTACGGCAAGCCGCCTCATTGATCACCCCAAGCCCCTCAACAACCTGAACCAACCGGCGCCCCTGCCCACCCATGTCGACTATGCCATGAACTCCGTTCAGAGCTGGGGCGAAAACCTGGCGGGTACCTGGACACTGCGCCTCAGTAACGATGCCGATGGCTCGGTGGCCTATCTGAAAGATTGGTCGATTACGGCGTATACCGCCGGCGCGGTCGATTCCGCTTCGGCGCAGCAGATATTCACCGACGAGTACATTCGCTTTGCGCAAGAAGACGAGAGCCGCAAGACACTGCATGCGGAAAATGGCGCGACCCTGAATGCGGCTCCGGTCACCCATGACGTGGTCTTTGATCTGAGCGGTCGGATCGACGGTAATGCCGATGCGGCGGGCTTGAGTACGGCGCTGGCGCAAATCACCGGCGGCCGCTCGCAGATCGGAGAAGCCGATGTCGTGTTGGCTGACGCCGCGGCCTTTCTGCACCTGGTATCCGGCGACGGCGACGATGTGCTCATTGGCAATTCGGCCGAGAACATTCTCATGCCGGGCCGAGGCAACAATTTTGTCGACGGGGGGGCGGGCCTGGATGTGCTGCGCCTCATCGGCCCCGACGCCTTCGATGAGGCCGCTTACCTGGCCCAGAACCCGGACGTGGCCGACGCGGTTGCGGCGGGTTGGGTTTCAAGCGCCCGGCAACACTACGATGAGCAGGGACGTTACGAGGGCCGAAACCCGAACGCGCTGTTCAGCGAGGCCTGGTATCTGGACCGCAATCCTGATGTCGCGGCGGCCGTTGCACAGGGGTTGATTGCCAATGGCTTTGCGCACTATAGCGTGGCGGGTTGGCACGAAGGGCGTGGGCCGTCGGCGTGGATGGACACAGGGGCCTACCTGGCCGCCAATCCTGATGTCGCCGCCAGTGGCATGGACCCCTTGTTGCATTACCTGCAGTTTGGTTATGCGGAAGGGCGAACCATCCAGGCGTTCGCGACCGATATGTGGGTGTGAACGGGGGGGGCGCGGCGTTGCGCGCCCTCGGTGATACTATTTCGATGCGACTGCCGCCCGTCTCCGGCCGGCGCCTCACATCGGAATTTGCTTTATGAGTGAACAAGGTTTTCCCGGCAAGCTGCTTCAGGCGCTTGGCCCGGAAACGGTCATCACTGACCCCGCTGCAATCGAGCCCTGGCTTACCGACTGGCGGGGCGTGTACAAGGGCAGGGCGCAGGCGGTGCTGCGGCCCTCCACTACAGAACAGGTCGCCGCATGCCTGCGCCTGTGTAATGAGCACCGTGTTCCCGTGGTGCCCCGTGGTGGCAATACCGGCCTGTGTGGCGGCGCCACGCCCGACGCGTCTCCCGCCAATGTAGTGCTGTCGCTCGATCGCATGAACCGCATCCGTTCGATCGACACCATCTCCAACACCCTGGTCGCCGACGCCGGCTGCATTCTGGGAAATCTGCGTCGTGCCGCCCAGGAGGCCGGCCGCATGCTGCCCCTGAGTCTGGCGGCCGAAGATTCCTCACAGATCGGCGGTAACCTGGCTACAAACGCGGGTGGCGTGAACGTGGTGCGCTACGGCATGGCCCGTGAGCTTGTGCTGGGCATTGAGGCGGAGCTGCCCAACGGCGAAATCTTCAATGGGCTGCAGACGCTGCGCAAAGACAATACCGGCTACGACCTCAAGCAGCTGTTCATCGGCTCGGAAGGCACGCTGGGCATCATTACCGGCGTGGCACTCAAGCTGCACCCTCTGGTACAGGTGCGTTCGGTGGTGCTTGCGGCAGTCGAAACACCACAAATGGCGCTGGAACTGCTGCGCCTGGTGTACGGCGCGTGCGGGCCGCGGCTGCAGGCGTTCGAGTTCTTCACTGATGAATGTCTGGGCCTGGTGCTGGCCCAGGTCGAGGGCGTGCAGCAGCCTTTTGCCGAGCGACATGGTGGCTATGTGCTGATCGAGCTCGCGGACACGGCCGACGAAGCGGCGCTGACGACCCTGCTGGAAGACGTGATTGGGCGAGCGCTGGAAGAGGGCCTGTGCCGCGATGCCGTGGTGTCGGCGTCGTTGGCGCAGCTTCAGGCGCTGTGGCGCTTGCGTGAAGAGATCTCCGAGGCACAGCGAGCCGACGGTCCCCACCTCAAACACGACATTTCGCTGCCCATCGAGCGCATTCCTGAGTTCCTTGAAACCGCTGAGCAACGGCTGCGCACGGTGTCGCCCGACTGCAGGCTTTTCATATTCGGCCATTTTGGCGACGGCAACCTGCATTACAACGTGTCGCGTCCGGCAGGCGCCGACAGGGGCTGGGCGGCCCAATGGGAAGGGCCGGTGTCCGACGCGGTTTTTGCGGAAGTGGCTGAGTACGGCGGCAGCATCAGCGCCGAGCACGGCGTCGGCCAGCTCAAGCGCCATGCCTTCCATCATTACAAAGATCCTATGCAGCTGCGACTCATGCTGCAGATCAAACAGGTGTTTGACCCCAACGGCATCATGAACCCGGGCAAGCTGCTCTGATACAGGCGTTGCCCGGGTGCGCCCTGGCCGCGAACTGCTTCAGCCGCCGGGCTTGAGCACGACCTTGATGCAGCCGTCTTCCTTTTCGCGGAACGTCTTGTACATGGCAGGGCCGTCTTCGAGGCTCACGGTGTGCGTGATGACAAATGAGGGGTCGATCTCACCTTCAGCGATGCGCTCCACCAGATCGTCGGTCCAGCGATTGACGTGCGTCTGGCCCATCCGCCATGTCAGGCCTTTGTTCATCGATGCCCCCATTGGCAATTTGTCGATCACGCCGCCATAGACACCCGGTATAGACAGTATTCCACCCGGACGGCACACGTAAATCATCTCGCGCAGCACGTGCGCACGGTCGGTTTCAAGCATCATGGCCTGTTTGACCCGGTCATACACTGAGTCGAGTGAGCGGGTGACGTGAGCTTCCATGCCCACCGCGTCGATGCATTTCTCGGGCCCTTTGCCCTGAGTGAGTTCGCCGATTCGGTCAAGCACACTTTCCTCGTCGAAGTTGATCGGAAGCGCACCCAGCTGTTGCGCCATGGCAAGGCGTTCAGGCACGCGATCGATGACCAGAACCTGGCGGGCCCCCAGCAACAGGGCGGAAAGCACTGCCATCTGGCCCACCGGGCCTGCGCCCCAAATGGCGACCGTGTCGGTGGGCTCGATCTCGCACTGTATGGCCGCCTGCCAGCCGGTGGGCAGAATGTCGCCCAGGAAGAGAACCTGCTCGTCACTCAGTCCTGCCGGCACGCGAATATGGGTCGTGTCGGCAAAGGGTACGCGCACATACTCGGCCTGCCCGCCCGGGTATCCGCCGGTGATGTGGCTGTAGCCGAACAGGCCGGCGGTGGTGTGGCCGAACATCTTGCTGGCCTTTTCGGCATTGCGGTTGCTGCGTTCGCAGACGGAGAAATTGCCACGCAGACATTGGTCGCACTGGCCGCAGAAGATTGTGAAGGGTACGACGACCCGATCGCCCGGGCGCAGCACGGTGTTCTCCTTGCCGGTCTCCACCACCTCGCCCATGAACTCGTGACCCATGATGTCGCCGGACTCCATGCCCGGCATGAAGCCGTCAAACAGATGCAGATCGGAGCCGCAGATCGCGCAAGACGATACCTTGATGATGGCATCCCGCGGATGCTCGATGATCGGATCCGGTACGGTTTCGCAGCGGATATCGTGTTTTCCATGCCAGGTCAGTGCTTTCATCAGGCGCTCCAGGTCAGCGTTTGGCGTGGCCGGGGGCGACGCCGGCCGTTTGCAGGAACTGCACGGTGAGTTCGGGCATGTGTGCTTCCATCCATTCGGCCATGGCCAGTTCCTCGGCCAGAATCCGTTCGCACACGTCGGCGGTACCCGCGTCCTCCAGATGACGGGCGGCCGCGATCAGATTGCGGTAGGCCGCGATTTCCATGTGTTCGAAGGCGTAGCCGAACATGGCGCCCTTGATCACCTCATCCGACGCCATGGCGCCGCTGAATCCCTGCATCACCGCCATGAACCGGCCGGCCACATCCTTCAGGAGGGATGAGTCGCCGCCGCGCTTCTGGATGCAGGCACGCAGCAGCTCAGCCTGCCGCCGCGTTTCCTCTATGTGTTGAGACACCCGTGCCCGAAGGGCCGGGTAATGCTCCAGACGGTTCTCCATCGTCGTGAGCATGGTTTCCGCCTGTTGTTCCATGGCGTGCGCATCGCGCAACCAGTCAAGAAAGTGTTCGTTTGCGACGGCGTGTGGCTGGTTCATGCGGGGATCCTCGACGAAGAGAGAGCGGGACTTCTCGCGGCAATCGATATGCCCGCGCGGCGCCGGCCTTCCGGCTATGATTGAGTCATGTTTCGATTGCGTCACGGCGCCGCCCACCACTCATGACGTCTTCCCCCCGCGTATCCAACCGTCTCTTCCTCGGCGCCTGCCTGCTGCTCATTGCCTTCAATCTGAGGCCGCTGTTCACCAGTCTCTCTGTTGTTCTGCCCGAGGTCACCCAGGCCCTGGGCATCTCAGGGGCGGTCGCGGGGTATGTCACCACGCTGCCGGTATTGTGTCTGGGCCTTTTTGCGCCGTTCGCCCCTACGCTCGCCGACCGCCACGGCGCTGAACGCGTTCTGCTCCTGGTGCTTTTGATGATCGGTGCGGGTTCGTTGCTGCGTGCGGTCGACGGCCTGCCCATGCTGTTTGTCGGCAGCGCATTGGCGGGGGCCGGCATTGCCATGGGCAATGTGCTGTTGCCCAGTGTGGTCAAGCGCGATTTTCCCGATCATGTTGCGCTCATGACCGGTCTGTTCACCATGGCCCTGTGTGGCGGAGCGGCGGCCGCGGCGGCACTGACGGCGCCGCTCGTGAAAGGTGGCGCATCCTGGCAGACGGGGCTGGCCGTGTGGGCTGTGCCCGCCTTTGCCGTGGCTTTTCTGTGGCTGCCGCGCAGCGTACGGGCCAGCATGAAGGGGCAGCCTCGCGCGCTGCCGGCGCTGCGCCTCTGGCATGACGGACTCTCGTGGCAGGTGGCGTGTTTCATGGGGCTGCAGTCAGCGCTGGCTTACTGTGTCATGGGCTGGATGGCGCCCATCTTGCGCTGGCGCGGCCTCGACGGCGTCACCGCCGGTTTCTACACCTCGATTTCCATTCTGCTGCAGGTTGCCACCTGCTTGCTGGTGCCGCCGCTTGCGGCGCGCTTTCGATCGCAAAGCCTCTTCAGTGCCGGCCTGGCCTTCCTGGCGGCCGTGGCCCTGCTCGGTCTGCTGTTCGCGCCGCGCGGCATGCTGCCTGTTCTCGCCCTGCTGCAGGGCATAGGTCAGGGGGGGCTGTTTGCCATCGCCATGACCATCATCATTCTGCGCTCGCCCGATCCGCGGGTCGCGGCGCGGCTCTCGGGCATGTCGCAGACGATCGGCTACGTGCTCGCCGCGTTTGGTCCCATGCTGGTGGGCATGCTGCACTCGGCCACCGGCAGCTACGAGATCACGGCCTGGCTGTTTGCCGCGATCGGTATCGCGGCCATGGCGTGCGGATGGGGTGCGGGGCGGCCGCTGTTCGTCAAGCCGCGCGAAGTGGCGCCGCGCTGACTGCCCCTTGCTTTCTCAGGGTTAGCCCCCATATAACGCTATTGTCGGGGTATCCTTCCTGATGGTGGGATCCACTCCGACCAGCTTGCGATGCCTCCGCTATATGTAATAGTGGAAATCAATCGGCTATATAAAAACAATCAATTAGATTTATAGGTCAGGGCTTCCTATACTAGCCCTGTACCCCTTTCCAACCACGCAATATAAGGAAAACGCAATGTCCTTGATCAATACGCAAATCAAGCCGTTCAAAGCTACCGCCTACCACAACGGCAAGTTTGTAGAAGTCAGCAACGAAACCGTTGCCGGCAAATGGTCCGTTTTCGTTTTCTACCCTGCCGACTTCACGTTCGTGTGCCCGACCGAACTCGAAGACCTGGCCGAGCAGTACGCCGAGTTCCAGAAGCTGGGTGTCGAGGTCTACGCTGTTTCGACCGACACGCACTTCGCCCACAAGGCCTGGCACGACACGTCTGCTGCCATCAGCAAGGTGAACTACCCCATGATCGGCGACCCCACCCAAGTGCTGTCGCGCAACTTCGAAGTGCTGATCGAAGAAGAAGGTATCGCTCTGCGCGGTACGTTCGTGGTCAACCCCGAAGGCTACATCAAGGTCATGGAAGTGCATGACAACGGCATCGGCCGTGTAGCCTCCGAGCTGCTGCGCAAGGTCAAGGCCGCGCAGTACATCGCTGCACACCCGGGTGAAGTTTGCCCCGCCAAGTGGGAAGAAGGCGCTGAAACGCTGAAGCCCTCGCTGGATCTGGTTGGCAAGATCTAAGAGCGGTTGCCTGTAACAGGGTAATGAGCAAGACTCCGCGTCCGGCCACGAGC
>JAEZGR010000358.1 GCA_023437255.1 Pseudomonadota bacterium
GAATACGGCAGCTGCCACAACACAGCTGCCGTATTTTTTGCCTGTGCTAAGGTTCCCCCCAAAACGGAGGAGCGACAAAATTAACGAGTGCAGGGGTATAGGCAAAATTTCTGAAAAAGTGCCGCGAAAATGTCGCAAAAATAGAAAAACGCGCGAAATTTCGCCCTTCATCAGACCGGATATCCGCCTAACTTGTTGATTTATAAGGGAAATTATTGGTGGGCGGTACTGGGTTCGAACCAGTGACCCCTGCCGTGTGAAGGCAGTGCTCTACCACTGAGCTAACCGCCCCATGCTGCCAGCTTGCGCGATGCTTTTATACAGAACCGGGGCGGTTCAAGCATGCCGCTGCAGATGAGAAGACAAAGATTATACATTAAAGAAACAGCTCGGCAAGGCGCACCCGGCAACGATTCAGTCGCCCAAATCAGCACCCACTAGCGCCCCAAAAAACAACCTCACGCAGAAGCCGCTTCCTGCTCCGGCGCAGGCTCATAGCGCCGCCACACGTTCTCGCCCTTCGCCGCCTTGTCCAGCAATTCCAGATACCGTGCGTGCTCGGCCAACTCTTCTGCCGAAGCGCGCACCACCCGCAGCACACTAGTATCGACCGCCTGCAGCCCACCCCCACCGGCCGTAACTACCTGCGTGTCTTCCTGGAAGTCCATCAGCAGGGCGTCCTGGCCACGGGTCAGGGCCAGCCAGACTTCGGCCAGCAGCTCCGAGTCGAGCAAGGCGCCGTGCAGTACCCGATGGGCATTCGAAATTCCGTAGCGCTCGCACAGCGCATCGAGCGAATTCCGCTTGCCCGGGTGCAACTCGCGCGCATACAGCAGTGAGTCGGTGATCTTTGCGCACAGCTCGCGCACCGGGGGCTTACCTACCCGCTGCAGTTCCGCATCCAGGAATTTGCAGTCAAACGGCGCGTTATGGATGATCAGTTCCGCACCGTCGATGAACTCGATGAACTGTTCGCAGACGTCTTCGAATCGGGGGTGTTGCGATAGAAACTCGGTAGTCAGGCCGTGCACCGCCAGCGCTTCGGGGTCACTGTCGCGATCGGGGTTCAGGTACAGGTGCAGGTGGCGGCCGGTCAGGCTGCGGTTGACCATTTCAACACAGGCAAGCTCGACGACACGGTGCCCCAGATGAGGCTCAAGACCGGTCGTTTCCGTATCGAGAATGACCATACGGCCGCTTGAAGTCTGCATATTCACCACCTGAAAGCATCATGAGCGCCGCCAATGCCCCAGAAAATTGAGGCCACGCCACGTGCGGTGGCGCGCCTGCCGGACGCTTCGGGCCGAGGCGGCGCAGAGTCGCTCATTGTAATGCCCTGCACCGCCTGCCCGCTAATCCGGCACTACTGCAGCGTTCCGATCGGCTGCATCTCAAGCCACGCCGTGCCACGCACCTGCTCGCCGTCGAGCACGCCGCTCACATCGCCCAACCCCTCGTATACATAGCGGGTGCCGGCACTCACTTCCTGATCGTTCCACGCCATCGTCACGGTCAGGTCGGCTGTGCGTTCACCCGTGAGCGTGATGCGGTACTGGGTGTAATAGATTTCGGCTGAATCCGGGCTGATCCATTCACTGCCGGGCACCGGTCGCATCTCGATATCTTGCAGATTCCAGCGGTGCTCTGGCTCCAGCACGCCATTCGAGTTCCTTGGCGCATCCATGCTGAACAGAGAGCTGACACGATAGTCGCTGACTTTGGTGCCCACCAGCGTAGTCATCAAGGCCTTCTGCTGCTGCGGAAACTGCATGATGAAGAACGACCAAGTCGCGTCCTTGACGATATCGATCCCTTCATTGTCAAAGGTCTGATAGACCACGTCCATCCAGAGCAGGCCGTCGGTGCCTTCGGAAACCACCTCGCCATTGTCGTCGTAACTGACTTTGAAACGGATCACGTTAAGAAACGGGGCCGAATAATAGTAGGACCCCTGGCCGGTGAGCGGGTCCTGGGTAGCCGCAAGATACTTCTCGACAGAGCCGCCATGGAGCCTGCGGATTGCATCTTCCTGTTCCGGCTGCAGCCAGTTGGGCAGGAAAGCATTGGCACCAAAACCCTCGCTCACAAAACCCATGGTGTCTTCCACCACGATCTCGGTCGTCATCAGGCGGCCGAGGTTATCGCTGCCATGAGAAGAAAGCTGATACTGCGCGCCTTTCTGCCCGAACGTGCCGGCCAGCAGCTTCGCCCGAGTGATGTTCTGCGGGGTCACGGCGCCTGCCGCATTGTCGGAAGCGACGCTGAGATCCCAGGGCTCAGGCGTGAGGGAAATGGTGTTTCCGATCAGCGCGGCGCCCAGCGTGCCACCCACGCGAAAGCCACCCAGTCCCGGCCTGCTGATCCCGGTTCCCGACATGATGAAGGGCGCCCTGGGCGCATCGACCGATGCATCGACCTTCTGGTCGAGCCGCTGGATCAGACTGAAGTAGGCGGTTCTGTTGCTGCGCTCATCCTGCAAATAGCCGAAGAAACAATATGCCTGCAGCGAAACGCCCGGCTGATCGTATGAAAGAAATCGGGCAAGGTTGTCAGGGCTTGATGTTTGAGGAAGACGCGCCTCACTCGCGTAGTACAGCGTACTGATGCCCAGTGTGTCGATACTGAGCTGATTGGCGCCGGGGCGCACGTCCACCGCTTGTGTGGTTGTGCCCAGAATCGCATCGTTCGCGGTAAACGCCGAGCTTCTGACCTGGTAGGCCCCGGCCCGCGCAACCGGGAACGTGGCCGTCACGCGCTGGTCTCCAGACGCGACATCAAGCTTCTTGAAATCCAGAGGCGTGCCGTGCTGGTCAAGAAGTTCGACCTGGAAGCGCTTGATGCCCTGCAGGGCCAGCTGTATGGCCTGGTGAACATCGTCGGCAGGCGTAGGCGCCGTGCTTAAAGAGACGTCAAGCGTGGTGTCGACGCTTGATGAGGAGCCATCGCAACCGGCGAGAACTGTCGCCGCGAGGATGAGGGGAATGGCCAGACTGCGTCTTATTCTTGCTGTAAGCATTGTGTGGTTTCCTGTCGTCAGAAGGCCATGCCGGCTCGCAGACAGAAACGCACGCGGCCAGTGTGAATGGGCTGCCGAACATTCTATTGTCAGGCGCCCACACAATGTTTATTTCTTTTTACATTTACATGCCGATTTTCACGAATGCCCCGCCTAGTGCGGCGGCCCCTTGGGCGCGTTGGGAACCGGCGCCGCAGTGGCCCCCGCCGCGCCTTGCGTGGCGATCATCGCTTCGGCCTCGTCGGCAGTGACCACCCTGCGCCGCTTGCCGGCGATCAGGGTATACGCCACGGGCACGACGAACAGCGTCAGCACGGTACCCAGCGTGAGGCCACCCACCAGCACGGCGCCGATCTGCTGGCGTGATTCCGCGCCGGCCCCGGTTGCGTAGGCAAGCGGAAGCACGCCCAGCACCATCGCGCCGGTGGTCATCAGAATAGGCCGCAGGCGCATCACGCTCGCCTCGACCACGGCTTCGAGCATGGTCAAGCCCTCATCGCGCAACTGGTTCGTAAACTCCACGATCAGAATGCCGTGCTTGGTGATCAGGC
>JAEZGR010000360.1 GCA_023437255.1 Pseudomonadota bacterium
CGCGACGGGTCTCGGCCGCACCCATGCGCGGCACGCTGCCCAGTTCTTCGCCCGTAGCGGGGTTGTTCACCGCGACCACTGCACCCTGGTCGGCGTCGCACCACACACCAGCCACAAAGCATTGCTGCCGGAACAGCGACGGAGTGTTCAAATCCTGCACTTTCCACCTCGCTTGTCTATAAGACGATAATTCGGAGTATCTTACTCCCTGGCCCGCGCACGCCAACATCCGCCGGGCATCCCTGAGCAGCACCCCATGCAAGCCAAAGATTACCGAGACCTGTTTCTTCTTGCCGCCATTTGGGGCAGTTCATTCCTGTTCATGCGTCTGGGCGTCGCCGAGTTTGGGCCGTTCGCCCTGACCGAAGTGCGTCTGGGGCTCAGTGCCCTGATGTTGCTGGCAGTGGCCGCCCTGCGCGGCCGACTCGGCACCATCCGGCAACACGCGCGTCACATCGGCGTGGTGGGCATTTTCGCGGCCGGGATACCATTCGCCTGCTTCAGTTATGCGTCGCAGAGCGTACCGGCCGGCGTCATGGCAGTCATCAACGCCGTTACCCCCCTATGTGGGGCACTCATTGCCTGGCTGTGGTTGCGCGAACAACTGACACCGGCTCGAATCCTGGGCTTGGCTGTCGGCTTCAGCGGCATCCTGGTGCTGGTCTGGGACGACCTGTCTTTTGGCCCGGGCACCATGGGAGCAGGGGTGCTCGCCTGCCTGTTTGCCTCGGTATGCTATGGCATCGCGGCCAGCTACACCACACGTTACCTGAAGGGCGTCGACCCCATTGCACTGGCGGCCGGCAGCATCACCAGCGCGGCGCTGTTCGTGTTGCCGGCCGCCGTGATCATGTGGCCCGACACGCCGGTGTCTGCGGGTTCATGGTTGGCCGGCTCGGCACTGGCGCTGCTTTGCACGGGAGTGGCCTACATCATCTTCTACGGGCTGGTCGACCGCGTGGGTGCGACGCGCAGCATCACCGTCACCTTCCTGGTGCCGCTGTTCGGCATTCTGTGGGGGGCGCTGATTCTGCACGAGCCACTGACACTGCGCATGCTCACCGGAACCGCCGTCGTTCTGTTGGGTACACTGCTGGCCACCGGCTTCATTGGCAGCCGGCCCTCTCCCGCCGCCCGCTGAACGCGCCGCGACGGGCCTGTTCACCAGGAGCCTGCCCATGTGTCTGGTCTGCGAACGGCTGGCGGCGACCACCAACAACCCTTTATTCCGGAGGCATCTCGTGTCCACACCTTTCGAGCGGCTCAAGCAATCGTGCGCGGCCGAATGGCGCGCGTACTGCGAGCATGAATTCGTCAGGCAACTCGGTGCCGGCACCCTTCCCATGGAGGCGTTCCAGCATTATCTGAAGCAGGACTATCTTTTCCTGGTGCATTTCGGTCGCGCCTGGGGTCTGGCGGTTTACAAGAGCCGCGACATCGGTCAGCTGCGTCAGTCACTCGATTCACTCAAAGCGATCATTGACGTCGAACTCGACCTGCACGTGAAATACTGCGGCGAGTGGGGCATTTCCGAAGCCGAACTCACCGAGCTCGCGGAGTCACGGGCAACACTGGCCTACACACGATATGTTTTGGAAACAGGCAATCGCGGCGACATTCTGGACCTGCACGTGGCGCTGGCCCCCTGCATTGTGGGCTACGCAGAAATCGGCAACTGGCTGGTTGACCAGCGCTTCACGGTCCGTCTCGACAATCCCTACGGCCCCTGGATGGACATGTACACGTCGCGGGAATTCCAGCAAGCCGCCCAGGCGGAAGTCGACTGGATCAACGCGCAGATGGAGGGTATCAGCGAAGCGCGCTTCCGCGAGCTGGCGCGCATCTTCTCGGAAGCCACCCGCCTGGAAGCCGATTTCTGGCAGATGGGGCTGACCCTGCAGGATTGAATCCGGCGTCTCGTGTCGTGCCCAGATCCACCGGGCACGACAGCACCAGAAGCGCAGGCTCAGGCGGCGAGATGCCAGAGCCGTTCAAGTATGACGGCCTGATCATGCTTCTGTCGCAGGCAGGCGCCAATCTGCTTGACCCGCTTGAAATGGAAATGCAACGGACACTCCCACGTGAATCCCAGGGCGCCGTGTGTCTGAATCGCCCCTTCCACCGTCGCATGCACGGCTTCCTGAACCAGCAGCTCCGCCATCAGGAGCCGCGCTTCGGTACCCGTGTCGGCGGGCGCCACATCAATGGCGGCGCAGGCGTCATGCAGGGCAAGCCGCGCATCATCCAGCGCCATGCGATGGTTCGCGAGCGGATGCTTGATGGCCTGATAGCTGCCGATCGCCCGACCAAACTGCGAACGCTCGCGGGCATATTCAACCGCCAGTTCCAGGGCGCCCAGTGCCGCGCCCAGCGCTTCGGCAAGCAGCAAGGCCCTGCGCCGCGCCGCGTACGCTTGCCACAAGGATTCCTCGCAAGGCGTCTGTGCTGCCGCCCGTACCGAACCTGGCCGCCCGACTGGCACAAGGGGATCCACCCCGAATCCCGCATGTGAAACATTTACCTTTTCGACATGCAGTGCCGCTTCGCGCCACTGCAGTCGCAGCGCCGTATCCGTGAAAGCGTGGCGGACGACAGTTCCCTGCACGATGCCTGTGAGCTGTTCGCCCTGCAGCCACTGCTGAACGTCTGTCTCACCAAACGCATCGGTATGCAGCGCTGCGTGCAGCGTGGCCGCCGCCACACCGTCCGCCACGGGCAACGGCAGCAGCGACGCGCCCACGACTTCCAGCAGCGCGGCGGCTGCAGCCGTGCCCATGCCCGCACCGTCGCGTTCTGCCGGCACGCAGGTGAGCAACCAGCCGAGCTCCACACATTCACGCCACAGAGCAGCACTGCGACCATGCTGGGCGCCCGCGCCCTGAATAAACATGTCGCGACGCTCGGCCAGAAACCGCTGCGCGGAATCGGTCAGCAGCCCGAGTTCAATATCCGTGTCTGCGGACATAATTCAACCTCCTTTCGGCAGACCCAGCATGCGCTCGGCCACAATGTTGCGCTGAATTTCTGACGTCCCTGCCAGAATGGTTTCCGCCCGCGTCCAGAGCCACGCATGCTGCAGCAATGCGCCCTGCCTGCCGCCGCCATCCGCCTGCAGCAGGTCGTCGCCACGCACCTCGATGGCGAGCTCAAGAAGGCGCTGGTGCGCCTCGCTCCACAGCAGCTTGGTGGTTGAGCCTTCGGGCCCGGGCGGGGCACCGGACATGGCCGCGTCCAGCGCCTGCTCCGCCTTCAATCGCAAGACATGACTGTCTGTGGCCAGCCGCGCCCATCGACGGTGCCAGGCGCCAAGGGTGGCAACGGCCACACCGGCGGCGCGTTCTGCAATTTCCGCGCGCAAGGCGGCCAGCTCTTGCCGGAATCGCACCAGGCGCGGCAGGAAGTACGTGCCGCGCTCAAAGCTGGCCGCCGCCATTGCGATCCGCCAGCCGTCGCCTGGCTTGCCCACCAGACACGCGTCTTCGATGCGTACGTCTTCAAAAAAGACCTCGCAGAACTCGGCGTCGCCGGTCAGCTGCCTGATGGGCTCCACACGCACGCCCGGCTGGCGCATGTCCACAAGGAAGAAGCTGAGACCCTTGTGTACCGGCACACTGTTATCGGTGCGTGCCAGCACGAAACACCAGTCGGCGCGGTCGGCAAATGAGGTCCACACTTTGTGCCCATTCAACAGCCATTCCTCACCCGCGCGTTCGGCCCGACTGCGCAGCGAAGCCAGGTCCGAGCCCGAACCGGGTTCGGAATAGCCCTGACACCAGACAGCGCGGTTCGCGAGAATTTCGGGGATGAACCGCCGTTTCTGTGACTCGCTGCCGAAGTGCAGCAGGGTAGGCCCGAGAATGCCGTGGCCAATGATGTTGATGCCCAGAGGCGCACCACACAGGGCATGCTCCTCATGGAAAATCGCCTGCCGCGCGAGATCAAGCGCGTGCCCGCCGTATTCGCGCGGCCAGCCCAGGCCGGCCCAGCCGTGTGCGCACAGCGTGTCTTCCCAGGCGCGGCGGAAGTCCAGATTGCGCGGGTCGGCCTGGTCGCCCCATTGCTGTGCAAACGCGGCGTAGTGATTCTGCAGCCAACTGCGCACATACTCGCGAAAGGCCTCAGGACTCTCGGGAATCTTCATGACTACCTCTACTCGATCCGGATATTGGCGTCACGTGCAACGCGGGCCCAGGTTTCGATATCCTTTTCGATGAACTTGCCGAAAGTGGCCGGGTCGCTGCCGATCGCATCCAGACCGAGTGCGGCGAAGCGCTCCTGAATTGCAGGTTCCTTCATGATTTCGGTGACCGTGGTGTAGAGCGTGTTCACGATGTCATCGGGCGTACCTGCCGGCACGACGAAACCCAGCCACGGCATGGCGGCGAATCCAGGCACCGCCTTAGCGATGGGCGGAACGCCGGGCACCGAGGGCGAGGGCGATTCGGTCGTGACTGCGAGCACCTTCACGCGGCCGTCCTTCACGAAGGGGCCCGAGGAGGCCCACGCGTCGAACATCAGCTGCACGCGCCCTGCGACGAGATCAGTGAGCGCCTGGGAGCTACCTTTGTAAGGAATTTCCTGCATTTCAACACCAGCCATGCTCTTGAAGAGCTCGGCTTCCAGTTGAGTGGAAGTGCCGATCCCGACCGATGCGTAGGCGACTTGGCCCGGGTTCTCCTTGAGGTAGGTGACCAGCTCCTGAATGTCGTTCACTGGAAGAGAGGGGTGTACCCCCAGCACGTGCACGACGGATGCGACCTGGGTCACGGGCTTGAAGTCTTTGACGGGGTCGTAATCGATCTTCGCGTAGACGCTGGGCGCGATGCCCAGGGACGACGCCGCCAGCAGCAACGTGTGGCCGTCGGGTTTTGCGCGCGCCACGTGATTCGATGCGATCACGGTGCCACCGCCGGGCTTGTTCTCGACGATGACGCTCTGGCCGAGCTTGTCGGACATGCGCTCGGCCAGCATTCGGGCAAGGATGTCGGTGGCGCCGCCAGGAGAGAACGGCACCACGATCGATACCGGGCGTTCCGGATAAGCGGCGTGCGCCGCGCCCAGCGACGCGATTCCAAGGCAAAGCGCTGCAAGAATTTTTTTCATGATTGTCTCCATAGTTATGAGGCGTCAAACAACGATCAGGGCATCAAGCGCAACGACCCCCTGGCCCGCCTCACGGACCAGCAGAGGATTGATCTCGATTTCCTTAACCTGGGGTGCTGCGTTCAACAGGGCGTTGGCCACCGCAACAATGGCGGTGCAGGCCGCCGGAATGTCAGCGGGCGGGCGGCCGCGAAAACCGTCAAGCAGGGGGAAGGCGGTCAGCTTGCGCAGCGCGGCTTCGACCCGAGCCTCATCGAGCGGCAACAGTTCGTGACGCAGATCGCGATACAGCTCGGTGAGCACGCCACCCAATCCGACCGAGAGCATCGGGCCGAAAACCGGATCGCGCCGGGCGCCGATGATCAGTTCCACGCCACCCTGCTCCATGCGCTGCACCATCACTCCCTGCACGCGGGCACTGGGTGCTTCCCGCGCAACTCGCGCCAGCATCGTCTCGTACGCCTGCTCAAGGGCGTCCACATCGGGGATGTTCAGAGCGACCCCGCCGACCTCCGACTTATGGGCAATATCCGCACTCAGGATCTTCAGCACGACCGGGAAGCCCAGTGCTCGTGCATGGTGTATCGCCTCTTCCCGCGAAGTGGCCACACGGTCATCCCGCGCGGGCAGGCCGCGCTGCTGCAGCCAGAGCAATGCGTCGCGCTCATTGGGGTTGGATGGCAGACCGGTACCGCCGGTATCGCGCGGCGCGTCGGCAAGCGGACGCCAGTCGAGCGCCGCCTGCCCCGCCGAATGTGGTCGCCGGGCGCCCATCCAGCGCAGGAACGGCGCCAGTGCCGCACTGGCCACGCCAATATCTTCAAATACGGCAACCCCCGCGGCCCGCAGGGCATCACGGCATTGGGCACTGCCCGTGTCGATCGCCGCGATGAAGCGCTTGTGGCGACCTGCCGTGGCAATGATGCTGTCGGCCATGCGGTCGAGCATATAGCCCGGTGCATAGATCACCACAGCGTCGAGGGCGTCGCTGGTCGCCAGCGATTCCAGCACCTGATCCACGAAACCAGGATCATTGACCACATTGCCGGTCACATCGACCGGATTGCGCACCATGCCGTAGTCGGGAATGCCCGCCCGCAAGACCTGCTGCACCGACGGCGGCAGGTCGGGTAGCTCCAGGCCGGCTTCAATGAAACGGTCGGCCAGGATCGCCCCCAGCGCGCCGGACATGGTCACGATCGCCACACGCGGCCCGCCTTCACGGTCACGCAGCGTGGCCAAGCGAGCCAACTGCGCCATCTGGGCAAAGTCGTTGGCTTCGATCACGTTCATGCGCTCGAACACGCTGCGATAGATGGCCTGATCACCGGCCATGGCGCTGGTGTGCGACATGACCGCCGCCGCCCCCTTGTCGGTGCTGCCCGCCTTCAAGGCAATCAACACCTTGTCGAGTTCGGCAAGGCGCTGGCAGGCACGCAGGAAACGCGGACCGTCGCGCATCTGTTCCACATAGCCCAGCACCACCTCGGTATCGGGGTCATCGGCAAGATATTCGAGATACTCGGCGAAATCGACGACGGCCTCGTTTCCTGTGTTGATGAACTGTGAGACGGGCAGCTCAAGACGGCGCAGCAAGGCGTACAGAGCGGCGCACACATTACCGCTCTGGGTCAGCAGACTGACTCGTCCGCGCTCTTTCTGCATGGGCGCCGTGTTGAATACAGACGCGAAGGCGGTATGCGCCTGCGAGTTGAGGTTGGCCAGACCCATGCAATTCGGCCCCGCCACGACCATGCCGGAGTCGCTTGCAAAGGCTTCCAGTTCCGCCTGCAGTGCCCGACCTGCCGAGCCCTCTTCTGCAAATCCGGCTGCATAGACGACCGCGGCGGGGATTCCCTTGGCATGGCAACGCTTCAACATGGCCAACACGTCAGGGGCGGCAATGGCCAGCACGGCCAGCTCCGGAACCTGTGGCAGGCTTTCGACGTCGGGGTAGCACTTCAGGCCGAACACTTCGTCGTACTTGGGGTTCACGGGATACACGGTTCCGTCGTACCCGTACTTCACGATCAGCGACAGCGGCAGTCCGCCAATGCGCCCGGCGGAGTTGCTGGCACCAATGAAACAGATCGACCGCGGGTTCAGCAGGGGTTCGAGACGATGAGTCACGCGCTTCCCCCCGACTTGTTGCGCTGGATCGCCTGGGCCAGGCCGCGATCGCGCACCGCCGCGAACTCACTGCTCATGTGCGAAAGTTGATGCGTGTCGAAATGCGCATTCAAGGCGTTGCGCAGGCCCTGCACGTCCAGGCTGCGATTCAGGGAACGTTTCATGAGCCGGACACCAAAAGGCGGGGCCTGCGCGATCCGCTGGGCCAGCTCCAGGGCGGTGCTCCGCAATTCGGGCTCTGGCACTACACGATTGACCATGCCGATGCGATAGGCTTCCTGCGCACTTACCTTCTCGCCGGTGTAGAGCATTTCCTTTGCGCGGCGCAGGCCCATGACCCAGGGGTGTATCAACACCTCGGTTGCCGCTGCGGCAAGCGTATGGCCCACCGGGTCAGAGAAGAAGGCGTCGTCGGAACAGACAATCAGATCGCACATGTTCGCGACCATGAAGCCGCCCGCCACACAGGCGCCCTGCACTTCGGCGATGGTGGGTTTCGGGCAGTCCCAGATTTTCAGGCAATAGTCGTAATAGCGGCGCGACTCATAAGCCCAGCGCTCTTCGACACTGAAGTCGGCGCGCTCACGCTGCGCCTGCTTCAGATCGTGGCCCGCCGAAAAATGTGCGCCCTCGCCCGCCAGCAGAATCACTCGGACGCCATCGTCTGCGATGGCCGCGTCAAACACGGCGTCCAGCTCGTCCAGCATTTCTTTGCTTTGCGCATTGCGCGCTTCGGGGCGGTTCAGTATCAGGCGCCGCACGGCACCATGGTCTTCCACCAGGATCAGATCGCTCATTCGGGCTCCAAAAGCGTTGCTTCATCACGATGGGTTGGATTAAGCCACTGAAAATCCTACAATACAAACAATACACACCAGAATTCCCACAATGTGAGCAAAAGAGCTATGGATTCGGAGAAGCCGGTCAAAGTCGGCGGCGCGCAGAGTATTCGGCGGGCGCTGCAACTGCTGCGACTGCTGGCGCAATACGATAGTCAGGGACTCAGCCTGCAACAGATCACTGCGTTCAGCGGGTTGGAGCGCTCTACCGCGCACCGGCTGATGACCTGTCTCGTCGAAGAGCAGTTTGCCCGGCGCTCCTCTCAGGACCGCCTATATCACCTTGGTGTCGATGCCATGCAGATCGGCTTTTCCGCCATGCACCGGGTGCCCATCGCCGATACGCTCCGACCGCTCGCAAAACGACTGTGCCGTCTTTCCGGCGACACGGTCTTTTTGGTGGTGCAACAGGGGGATTACGCGTTGTGCCTGTTACGCGAACACGGTGACTTCCCGGTGCGCATCTTCACGATCGATGTTGGGGAAAAGCGTCTGCTTGGACTTGGTGCGGGGGGGCTGGCGCTGATGGCCGGGTTCGACGACGCAGCGATCGCAAGTATCTTCGAGCGCCATGCAGACACATATCGCGCATCCGGGCTCACGCTTGAAGCGCTTTTGCCACGTATTCAGCAGACGCGTGCCAAGGGTTTCTCGGAAACGGTCGACAGCATTACGCCGGGCATATCGGGCGTGGGCTACGCATTCCAGATCAGCGAGATCACGCGCGTCGCGATCAGCTTCGGGGCTATCACACCACGCCTCGATGGCGCACGCAGACAGGCCATGGGTGAGTTGCTGGTGACGGAATGCGCTGAATGGCAGGCCGCGCAGAAGAATTCAGCATGAAAACGTTCTCATTCACAGACCGTTTACTTTAAAATTACAAGATGGCCCGACTTCGCCGCCTTTACGCTCCCAACGTCCCCCAGCTCGCCCAGGCGCGCTTCGCCCGGCCACTGGCCACGCCATCAGACCCCACTCCGGCTGCCGCACTCGATCAGATCCGCGACTGGTTGGTCGCCGAAACCCGGCTGCATCAAGTTGCTGTTCACGGCTGGGCCCTGCTTCCCGATCAGCTCGTACTGCTTGCCACCTCGCCGACGCCCACCGGGCTGTCCCGCGTGATCCAGGGGGTAGGCCGCCGCATGGCAACACGCCTGACACTGGGGCGCGTATTCGAGGGGCGCTATCGCAGCGGCCTGATCGACGACGCCTGGGTGGTCAGATGCCTGATATGGGCGGAGTCTCTCCCAATAGCCGGGGGATACGTCGACGCAGCAGTGCGTTGGCCCTGGTCCTCTGCCCAGGAACATGTCGGGCTGCGTTCCGATGGTGGCTGGACGACAGACCACCCACGATACTGGGCGTTGGGTAACACCCCCTATGCGCGCCAGGCGCGCTACCACGACAGCCTGACCAGCGGCATAGGCCTAAGCGACGGCACGCGCATCGAGCAGGCGCTGTTCGGCCAATGGGCACTCGGCGACGACGAGTTCGTGTTGCGGCTGGCATCACGCAGCACCCGCCGTGTTGCGCCCGCACCGCGTGGCAGGCCCCGAAAAGCCCCTGAAGAGCGCGCAGTTACAAATTAATTATCAGCTCCTCATTCCGATCTGAGGCACGCGCAAACCGCCCGAGTCGGAAAGACTCTTTTATTTTCCGTATTTTGTATATGTCCCTTATTTTCAATTTTCGATTTCTACCGAGATGAATAAAGGGACGCACCCCAAATTTTCTTGTTGTGCGACGCAAAAAGCGGCGTTACTTTTCTCTTCCGGAACCATGTCACACGCATGGTCTAACGCCGCGGACGGGCCCGCACACCCGGCCCCGGCCACACCCGATCCGCGAGCAAGAAAATGCCAGAGTTCGAAACCGTCGCCTCCGCCCCGGAACGCAAGCGGGCACCCACCGTGGTGCCGCGTCAGCCCGCAAGGCTACCCTCTCCCCAAGGCCTCTACCATCCCAGCCGCGAACACGACGCCTGCGGCGTGGGCTTCGTGGCCCATATCAAAGGGCGCCGCAGCCACGCCATCATTCAGCAGGGTCTCAAGATCCTCGAGAATCTCGACCATCGCGGCGCGGTCGGCGCCGACGAGCTGATGGGCGACGGGGCCGGCATCCTGATCCAGATTCCTGACGCGCTGTATCGCGAAGACATGGCCGCGCGCGGCATCGAACTGCCGCCGCCCGATGAATACGGCGTTGCCATGGTCTTCCTGCCCAAGGAAACCGCCTCGCGACTGGCCTGTGAACACGAGCTCGAACGCGCCGTGCGCGACGAAGGGCTGGTGGTGCTGGGCTGGCGCGATGTTCCTGTCGACCACGACATGCCGATGTCGCCCACCGTGCGCGCCTGTGCACCCGTGATCCGCCAGCTCTTCATTGGCCGCGGCCCCGGCATCTCGGTGCCCGACGCGCTGGAACGCAAGCTGTATGTGATCCGCAAGACCGCCAGCCACGCGATTCAACAGATGAAGCTGGCGCACGGCCGCGAATACTTCGTTCCCTCGATCTCGGTTCGCACAGTAGTCTACAAGGGCCTGCTGCTGGCCGGCCAGGTGGGCGTGTACTACCGCGATCTGGCCGATTCGCGCGCCGTATCGGCGCTTGCGCTGGTGCACCCGCGCTTCTCGACCAATACCTTCCCTGCCTGGCCGCTCGCCCACCCGTACCGCATGATCGCCCACAATGGCGAAATCAACACCGTAAAGGGCAATTTCAATTGGCTGCGTGCCCGCGAAGGCGCCATGGAGTCGGCCGTTCTCGGTGAAGATCTGGCCAAGCTCTACCCTATTGTTTACGAAGGCCAGTCCGATACCGCGACGTTCGACAACTGCCTTGAGCTGCTGGTGATGTCGGGCTATTCGCTCGCCCACGCCATGATGATCATGATCCCGGAAGCCTGGGAACAGCATGCCGACATGGATGAGAACCGCCGCGCCTTCTACGAGTACCACGCGGCACTCATGGAACCCTGGGACGGCCCGGCCGCCGTGGCCTTCACCGACGGTCGCCAGATCGGCGCCACCCTCGACCGTAACGGCCTGCGCCCCGCACGCTATGTGATCACCGACGACGACATGGTGGTCATGGCATCTGAAGCCGGGACCCTGTCGATTCCGGCACACCGCATCGTCAAGAAGTGGCGCCTGCAGCCCGGCAAGATGTTCCTGATCGACCTGCAGCAAGGCCGCATCATCAACGACGAGGAAGTGAAGTCGCAGCTGGCCAACATGCGGCCGTATCGCCAGTGGATTGAACGCCTGCGCATCAAGCTGGACAGCCTCGACGCCCCGGCGGGCGGCGATCTGCCTCGCCCTGCCGCCCCCCTGCTTGATCGGCAGCAGGCCTTTGGCTGGACTCAGGATGACCTGCGCGTCGTGCTGGAACCGATGGCGAGCAACGGTGAGGAACTCATCGGCTCCATGGGCAACGACGCCCCGCTTGCCGTGCTCTCGCATCGCAGCAAGCCCTTCTACAGCTACTTCCGCCAGCTGTTCGCCCAGGTCACGAACCCGCCGATCGACCCGATCCGCGAGCAGCTCGTGATGTCGCTGGTGTCGTTTATCGGCCCCAAGCCCAATCTGCTCGACATCAACAACGTGAACCCGCCGCAGCGGATCGAAGTCGCACAGCCCGTGCTCGATTTCGCGGCCATGGCGCGGATCCGAAATATCGAGAAGATCACCAGCGCCAAGTTCCGCTGTTTCGAACTCGATATCACCTACCCGGTGGAATGGGGCCCGCAAGGCATTGAGGCCTATCTGGCTTCGCTCTGTTCCACGGCCGCCGACGCCGTGCTGAGTGGCTACAACATCCTGCTCATCACCGATCGCCAGGTCAACGCTGACCGGGTGCCCATTCCCGCGCTGCTGGCCACATCGGCCATCCATCACCACCTGATCCGCGCCGGCCTGCGCACCCGTACGGGCCTGGTCGTGGAAACCGGCTCCGCGCGTGAGGTCCACCACTTTGCGCTGCTGGGCGGCTACGGTGCAGAGGCCGTTCACCCGTATCTGGCGCTCGAGACACTGGCCACCCTGCCGGAGCCCGAAAAGGCGATACGCAACTACATCAAGGCGGTCGGCAAGGGCCTGAACAAGGTCATGTCGAAGATGGGCATCTCGACCTATATGTCGTACACCGGCGCCCAGATCTTCGAAGCGGTCGGCCTGTCGAGCGA